>JAEZDW010000485.1 GCA_023417955.1 Bacteroidota bacterium | reverse complement strand
GTATCGACTCCGGCTTGATCAAATGAGCCGCGCTAAAGGAGTTGAATCCGGCGGCACCGGCAATTGCCAGCGAAGGGTAGAAGTTGGCTCGCGCGATGGCAACATCCACGCCTGCTGCTTCCAGTTCGAGTTCCGCCTGACGGATATCAGGACGATTCTTCAGAAGCTGAGAGGGCACGCCGGCAGCTACGGCGTTAACCGGAATGGATGTAAATGATTCGGAGGCACGTGCAACCGGTTGTGGATAATGTCCTGTGAGGAAGTTCAACCGATTCTCGACTTCTATAATTCGTTGGCGAACCTGATACTGCCTGCCCTTTGTATTCAGCAATTGCGCTTCAAAGCGATTGACGGCAAGCTGCGAGAGTTTCGCAGCTTCTTTTTGCTGCCGCACGATATTCAACGCGTTACTTTGAATAGTGATGTTCTGTTCAATGATCTTAAGCTGATTATCAAGGGCGAGCAATTCGTAATATGCGTCGGCGATTTCAGCCACGAGATTTGTCACCATGAAATTCCTGCCTTCAACTGAAGCGAGATAGCGCAGCGTCGCAGCTTTCTTGCCGTTACGCAACTTTTTCCAGATGTCGAGTTCCCATGATGCGAATGCACCGGCCATGAAGTCTGGCAGTGGTTCGGGAAATTTTCGTTCCGGCATGATTGTCAGATGTTCCTCGACAGCTCCATCGCGCGTGTACTTGCCTACTTTGTCGATGCCGGCGCCGGCACGTAATCCGACGAATGGCAAATACTCTCCTTTACGCGCACGGATTTCTGCTTTGCTGATCTCAATTTCCTGCAACGTAATATTCAGCTCCTGATTCCGTTGCAACGCGGAGTCGATCAGCGCGGTGAGATGGGGATCATCGAAATATGTCTTCCAGTTCCATGACGCTACCGTAGTCGTATCAGCGGAACGACCGAAGTCGGAGGGAAGATTTTTTTGAGGAGAATGCGTCGCCTCTCTTAATGTGGTGCAACCCTGTAATCCTGCATATAGCAAGACCAGCAGGAGTAGGTTATGAATTTTCCTGTTTGTCATTTTTAACGCCAAGTTTTTTGATCAACTTTTTCAGAAACGACACTTCGTTCGCTTCTTCGACCATTGCTTCTGTGAGCGGATTTTCTTCTTCGTCACGGATTAGTTTCCTTCCTTCACTCATCTTTCCGAATACGTAGTACAATCCGGGAATGACCATTACACCCACGAGTGTTCCGATTAACATTCCACCCAGTGAAGAAGCACCGATGGTTCTGTTGCCAACAGCCCCGGGGCCCGTTGCAATTACCAATGGGATCAACCCGGCAATGAATGCAAATGAAGTCATCAGGATCGGTCTGAAACGAACCTTTGCACCTTCGATCGCAGCTGTGGCCACCGATGCTCCCTGCCGATGTTTCTGAACAGCAAACTCAACGATAAGAACAGCGTTCTTTCCCAGAAGTCCGACAAGCATGATTAGTCCCATTTGAGCGTAGATATCATTGGCAAGTCCCATCGCCTTAAGGAGGAGAAACGACCCGAATACCCCACAAGGAAGTGACAGGATAACTGCTAGCGGAATGATAAAGCTTTCATACTGCCCGGCGAGAACGAGGTAAACGAAGGCCAGTACGACGAAGAATATGTACAGTGCTTCATTACCGCGATTGGCTTCGTCGTATGACAGGCCTTCCCAGGCGATATCATAACCGTGTGGCAGTGTTTGTTCCGCGACCTCCCGAATTGCGTTGATTGCATCACCGGTAGTGTATCCGGGTGCCGGAATACCACGAATTGACGAAGATGTGTACAAATTGAAGCGCGTAATTTCGTTTGGTCCTTGTGTTTTTTTCACGGACATAAACGCCGAATACGGCACCATTTCGCCATGGTCATTCTTGATGAACAAGTTAAGAATATCGGAAGGCAGCTTTCGGTACTCGGGCGAGGCCTGGGTGTACACCTTGAAAAAGGTATTGAATCTGATAAAGCCCTGCTCGTATGTACTTCCGATGAGTACGTCAAGATTTTCCATTGCTTCGCCAATAGAAACTCCTTTTTGCATAGCCAGTTCGTTGTCAATGACGAGCTCATACTGAGGATAGTTGGCCGCGAAAAATGTAAATAATCCGGTTAATTCCTTTCGTTCCTGGAGCGCCTCCATAAACTCCGAGTTGACACGATCGAACTCCTGGTAATCGATACTGCTTCCCTTGTCCAGCAGCCGCAGCGAGAACCCGTCGGAAGAACCATATCCGGGTACCGCCGGTGGTTCAAAGAATTCGACAACGGCGCCAAGCTCACGCGTCTTTTCCTCGAGTTCCTCAATGATTTCATGCACCGAATGCTCGCGTTCCGACCAGTTCTTCAGGTTGATGATACACGTTCCGGCGTTAGACCCACGTCCTTCCGTAAGAACTTCGTAACCCGCCAGCGATGCGACGGATTGAATCCCATCAACTTCCTCAGCAATCCTTTGAAGTTCCTGCGAGACCTGGTTGGTTCGCTCAAGCGTGCTGCCCGGCGGAGTTTGAATGATTGCGTACACCATACCCTGGTCTTCGTTCGGAATGAAGCCTGCCGGAAGCGTTTGGTCAACTGCGAAAATGGCGATAGCAAATGCAATCAAAACACCGTATGTAACGACACGTCGGTCTACAATACGGGACAGCAGGTTTGTGTATCTGCCTGTAATCTTATCGAATCGCCGGTTAAACCAGTCAATGAATTGGTTGACGGGACTTTTCTTCCTCGGATACCGATGCGGGTTCCTGAGGATCATTGCGCAAAGTACCGGCGTCAACGTAAGGGCTACTACACCAGATAGCACGATCGCGCTCGCCATCGTGATTGAGAATTGACGATAAAACACGCCAACCGGTCCGGTCATGAATGCGACAGGAACAAACACCGCCGTCATGATAAGCGTGATTGCGATAATTGCACCACTGATTTCGCCAAGAACCTGTTTGACTGCATTATATGGCGTGATGGAAGCTTCTTCTTCCATTTTAGCATAGACCGCCTCAACGACTACGATTGCGTTGTCGACCACGATCCCGATTGCAAGCACGAGCGCAAACAACGTAATCAGGTTTATGGTCAGGCCAAAAAGTTGCATAAATACAAATGCACCGATGAGCGATACCGGAACTGCCAGCGTGGGGATTAATGTTGCACGCCAGTCGCCAAGGAAGATAAAGACCACAAGTGCTACGAGAATAAATGCTTCCACAAGCGTATGCAGAACTTTGTCAATCGATGCGCCCACGAACTTCGATACATCGTAGTTGATCTCGTATTTCATGCCGGGAGGGAAGTCGCGTTCGAGTTCCTGCAGCTTTTCCTTTACTCCGTCGATCACTTTGCTTGCATTACTTCCGAAATTCTGTTTAAGTACGATCGATGCGGAAGGATGACCATCCTTGTTGGAATAGATATCGAAGAATTCGCTGCCCAGTTCGACAGACGCGATGTCCTTTAGTTTGAGGATCTCGCCTTCAGCAGTCGCGCGAACGACAATATTCTCGTATTCTTCCGGCTGATTGAATCTGCCTTTGTAAGTAAGCACGTATTCAAGTGATTGGGGTGTCTTTCCCGATGCCTGACCTAACCTGCCTGGACGTCCGATCACGCTCTGCTCCTCCATGGCTTTCATCACCTCTGCAGTCGATACGTTATATGCACGCATCCTGTCGGGTTTTAACCATACGCGCATTGCAAACTGACGGCTTCCGAGGATCTGCGCCCGACCCATACCACTGATTCGCTGTAACTCCGGCAGGATGTGAACGTTGGCGTAGTTGTAAAGGAATTTTTCGTCGGCGCTTTCGTCTGTGCTGTACAGGTTGACGTACATGAGCATACTCGGTTGAATCGGTGTAATGATCACACCTTCGCGTTGAACGAGAGGTGGAAGATTATTCATGACCTGATCAACGCGGGTTTTTACATTCACCACGGCTGCGTTGGCATCCGTGCCTGGTTCAAAAATTATCTGAACAGTTGCCTCACCTGCGCTGGTAGCGTCTGAAATAATGTACTGCATACCCTGAACGCCGTTGATAGCGCGCTCCAATGGAATGAGCGTGGAACTAACGAGCACATCGGCGCTTGCACCGGGATATGCAATGAAGATATTTACCCTTGGGGGAGCAATATCCGGAAACTGAGACACAGGGCGTGTGCTTATCGCCAACACACCCAGGAAGATTATAGCGATCGATATCGCAATGGCCAATACCGGCCTTTGAATAAACCTGCTGAACATAGTCTGCGTAAGTTTTTTATTCGGCGTGTAAACGATTCAAACCTGCGAGAATCGTCTTCTGATCTACGAAATCAGATTCAATCCGATCATTGTTCTTTACTTTACGCAAACCTTCGACAACAATTTTGTCGCGTTCTGTGAGCCCGGTGTCAACAATATAAAGATGTGGAACTTCCGCCTTTATGGTTATCTCTTTCGATTTTACGACATTGTTCTCATCGACTGTGAAGACATACTTCTTGTCGAGAATTTCAAAGGTCGCTTTCTGCGGAATGACAACTGCGTCATTCATCGGTACCGGCATCAATACATTTCCAGTCTCACCATGGCGTAGTATTCCTTTGGGATTGGAAAACGTTGCGCGGAACGCGATGTTACCTGTTTCATGGTTGAAATCGGCCTGTATCGTTTCCACGATTCCGTCGGCGTGAAACAACTGATGATTTGCGAGCACGAGCTTAACGTGCGTGGGCTGATCCTTTTTTTCCCGCGTGATGTAGTCCAGGTATTCAGTCTCCGGAACATTAAAGTACACCCACATTTTACTGTTGTCAGACAACATGGTTAACAACTCACCTTCGTCGACAAGGCTGCCTCTGCGAACGTGAAGGCGATCCATGATCCCGTCGAATGGTGCACGTACTTCGGTGAATCCAAGGTGCGCCTTTGCCAAAGCCAGTTCTGCACGGGCTTTGTTCAAATGGGCAAGTGACATGGCGAGTTCGTTTTGTGAAACGATGTTGCTGTCGGCAAGTGCTTTCGTATTCGCGTATTCAATTTCCGCGAACTTGACCTCTGCACCTGCTTTTTCCATTTCAGCCCGGTAAACGCTGGGCATAATCTGAAACATCAGCTGGCCTTGCTTTATATGCTGGCCCTCGTCGACATAAATAGTTTGCAGGTAGCCTTTTTCAAGAGCTCTCACGTCAATGTGTTGCGCAGAATGGATCTGGCATACATATTCTTTGTAGATGACCGTGTCCTTCCGGACGGGACTTGTGATCACCAGTTTTGTTTTTTCTGTTTTTTTATGCTCGTGATTACTGCATCCGATGTTTAGGAGCAATGCAGTCACGCATAAAGTAAATGCGATTTTCATTTTTGTTTGTATTGATTAATTCTTGCTGGGAACTGCGTAGCCATGGTTAGGCTGTCCGCGATGAGGCGTGATACCTCTGGTTGTCTGAAGGGAGCAAGATCAATACAGGAATGACTTCCAGGAGTGATAGAGGATATAAAGGGATGTTTCCGATCGTTTCTCTGATTCGAGCAGATCAATCAATAAATTGAGTCGGGCGGAGGATCGAACGATTCTGATCTCCGCGGAGAATGCAAATGGTGATTGAGTAAACTCTTCGTCTTTCTCTTCGCTATCCTGACACTCGTCACATTCAAATGCTTCTGGTTCGTTCGAGTCAGCATCAGCCGGGTAGTTGATACGCGTGCCTGCCGGAGAGAGTTCCTGATGGGAGGGGGAAATTTCCGATTGAAAATCGAGGCGTGATTTCTGAGCAACCGATAGGGCGAAGACCTGTTGATTCGCGAAGGCAAAGCCGATAATCAGAACAAGGCAGCATCTCATCGCAACGTCGATAAACGACTGCCACGTGTCTTTGATCTCTGAAACGGTGCTTTTCTTTGCCACAAAAAGCCGGGTTACTTCTATGCCGTTGGCCTGCCTGTCACATTTAGAACCGCGATACGAAATCAATTGGGCTCCATCGCGTCAGAAGACAATGCAAATTTGAAGTATTTCCTCCGGAATTACAGCATATACAACAACAATGTTTACTGTTGTAGGGTTTGTATCGTTTTTTCACACCGCTCGATCGATTGCGCCAGCTGACCACGATGACTCTGACAACGCAGATCCTACGGGTTTGCCCCCTCGGACAGCTCTTTATGCAGCGTGTTAAACATGCGAACATCGATCGCGCCCGACTGGATTTGGACTACATCCGAAACGTCGCCCAGAATCCCGTCGATCAAACCAAAATCTCTGGCTTCAATGGCCGTCATGTAGCGATCACGGATGAAATGGCTTTCTATCTCCTGCCATGTATGACCGGAATGTTTGCCCATTAGATGAAACAACTGCACTTGCAGGCGTTCCTGCTCACGCGTAGCTATTCTTACGTCTTCGGTGTAACCCTTCGCCCCGCCACCAGTGGGGTGCATGTGGATCGTTGCGTGTGGCAGCGCAAAGCGTTTACCTTTGGCGCCGCTGCACAACAACGCTGTGCCCATGCTGCCTGAAAAGCCGACGCATAGTGTGTGGACTGGCGCCGAGATCATTTGCATGGTGTCGTAAATCGCGAGGCCGGCGTATACAACACCACCCGGACTTTGGATATACATGTTGATGGGCGCTTTTGGATCCTGGCTGTTCAGATAAAGGAGCTGTGCAACAATCACATTTGCTATATTTTCATCGATCGCTGTACCCAGGATAATGATACGTTCTTTCAATAAAAGACTGTAGATGTCGTACGCGCGCTCGCCACGCGACGAGTTATCGATCACCATTGGAATTACACTTGCCGTCATAACAAATCAATTAAAAATTGATAACAATTGATTCCTCTTTCGGGAGTTCCTGTTGAACGACTCGTAGTATCTGTTCAAAAGTCCGCGAAGTTGAATGTCGCGATTTGCCCGCAACAAAGCGTGTACCTTCTTTTGAAGGACAACACTTTCTTTTAAGTCGGGATTAACTTCCATCCGTGCCTCAAAGATGAGCCGCTCTCCGGGTGTAAGTTTGTTATCCAGATATTCTTCAATAGTTTTTATCTCAATCAGTGAAGTCCTCATATTCCAGTGAGTTTTTCTTTACAATATTTCTTACCTGCTCCAGGCACTTGTATTTTTTTACAGAAGCTACGTGTTCGCTTTTCAGGCCGAATCGATTGGTTACAGACGACAAGTCCTTCTTCTCGATAAAAATTGCCGTCAGGAAGTCGAGGCAACTCTTTCCTGTTTTTTGCACAACTGCAAGCACCTTCATAAGGTTTACCTGAGGTGGTGCCGCATCCTCCGGGGTTGATTCTTCGATTTGGTCCAGGTCATAAGTCTTGGATTCAAGGCGCAGTTTCCTGTACATGATATGACGCGCGGTTCCTATCAGGTAATTCATTGGTGCGTCTATTTGTTTGCCCGATTCAACCTGGCGAATAAGCACCATCATGGCATCGTGAAAGATGTCGCGCGCGTCGTCGACGGAGCCGTTGTGGTGACGTACCATCCTTGCTACCTCGAGCAGACCAGCTGAATAAATGCCGTCGACCAACACGTTTATGTCTGTTGCCGGCCGATCAGCAGTGAGTGTTAGTGTTTCGATCATGTCCCTAGTTTATGTATTAGTGCCGGACTGATATCACAAATAACCCTGGATAAAGAAATTTTTTTTCGATGACACGTTCTCTGCGAGGCAATCAATGCCTTTATACGGATTCCTGCCATCAGCGATGAAGGGATGCAGTTTCTGGTCAGCCCGCAGACCTGGAATATTCCTGTATCTTTTGTGAATGCGAACGTTATGGCAGAAACAGCAAACCATGAAACGTATATTTCTGCCATTTTTTGCCCTGTTAACGATGTTTGCCTGCGGCGATGACGAAGAATCTGCTCATCAGATCACTTACGAAGTCTTGTCTGACTCGCCAGTATGGTACGGCGAATATACCGACCTGTCTAAAACAAAGGTCTGCAATTGTACACCGCCGCTCCTTGCAACGGACTGGACTTATTCTTTCAGGGTTTCGGCACCCTTCGAGGCGCATATTGATGCGACAGTGGGAGTAGGAGAGACCGATAAGCCGGATACACCATCAATAACGACCAACATTTACGTCGACGGGAAACTGGTCGCTTCGAACACCGATAATTGGGTGAAAGGTGTTGCTTCCTCTGATTACATGCTGGAGCGATAAAGCATATTCTGAGGTTTCAGCGTTGTGAGGAAAGGAGGCGGTGCGTGCCCGCCTTATTTTAATTTGCTGGTCCCGGGCCCGGGTGACTTAAGGGCTGTGTTTGAATATTTTATGCACAACCACCGCCGAAATCTTTGACTTGCGCATTTGCCTCGAGAAGTTTCCTTCCGGGCTTGAACCTGACAGTTCCATCTCACTGATTGCCAGTAACTTTAGTCGCACAACTGTGCGTGATGCCAAGCACGGTCTACAAAGTGTTTACGTACACAGTGTGTTTGTGTGCGTACACAATTTGAAATTTTCCTTTGTATTTTTCAGGTTCTCCGATAGATTTACCTAAAGTCTTAACCCTAACTGAGTATTAATGCTGCGGTAGATCAATGTCGTCCATGCTTTCTTAAAAGGCATTCGGAGGGAGTGCGCGACCACCCGGATGAGGACATTTCAGCGCATCGACATCGTAAAGTGTCCGGCAATTCTCCCCTGATTCCGGGCAATTAACTCTAAACCAATCCAATATTTAATGAAACACTTTCTACATCTAATGCTTGCTTTCTCATTGTTGAGCACTACCGTTTTTGCTCAAACAGTGAAAGGCAAAGTCACCAGCAGCTCCGATGGGCAGCCTCTTCCGGGTGTATCGGTCCTTGTGAAAGGAACAACAACCGGTACGTCAACAGATGCTGACGGAAACTTCACTGTGAACGCTGATGCTGACCAGACACTTGTCCTGTCTTTCATCGGTTATGCCAACAAGGAGGTCGCCGTTGGCAATGCTTCGTTCCTCGATATCTCGCTTGACGAAGAGGTAAGCCAACTCAATGAAGTAGTTATTACCGCGCTCGGCATAGAGCGTCAGAAAAAAGAACTTGGTTATGCTGTTCAGGATGTGTCGGGCGATCAGCTCACGCAAGCGCGTGACGTCAACGTTGCCAATGCGCTCGCCGGAAAAGTTGCAGGCGTACAGATCAAACAGAACGCAACCGGCGTAGGAGGTTCCACGCGTATCACCATACGCGGGAACAATACCATCTCAGGTGCCAATCAACCTCTGATTGTCGTCGACGGTATCCCTATGAGCAACTTCGCTTCATCACCCGATGATTACTGGGGCAATAGTGCCATTGACAAAGGTTCCGGACTTGGTGATATCGCTCCGGACGCTATCGCGAGCATCTCGGTGCTTAAGGGGCCTGCAGCGTCAGCACTATACGGAAGCCGTGCTGCTAACGGTGTTATCCTCGTGACCACGAAGACAGGCCGCAACTCAACGGGAGGACTATCCTTTAGTTCAAACTTTACTTTCGATCGTCCGATGATGACGCCTGACTTTCAGAACCGATATGGTCAGGGTCTCGGCGGAACGTTTAACAACAATGTCGTTGGCAGCTGGGGTCCTGAAATGGATGGCAGCACTCAGACGATGGCGTTGGGCGAATTACCGTACTCCGCACGCGATAACGACCTGTACAAAGACTTCCTGCGAACAGGTACAACGTGGACGAACAGCGTGGAGTTTTCGAAAACATATCAGGATATCTCTTTCCTGGCCAACGTTACTCACCTCGATAACAAGGCCGTTGTACCCAACAGCGGACTCGACAGAACATCAGTGAACCTGCGTACAACTGCAAAAGTAACGAACTGGCTGTCATTCGACGGAAAGATCAACTACATCAATCAAAATGCAAATAATCGGATCTCGATCGCCAATGATCCGAACAACATCTTCATGGACAATCTGTATCGTCCGAGAAGCGTTGCTTTTTCTGATTACGAACCAATCAGAGCCAGCAACTGGAAACGCGCTGACGGAAAACCTGCAGCTTACGTAATGGATCACAATGCTGCTCCTGACAACGTATACTGGTCAGCGTACCGCAATCAAAACTCCGATAAGAGAGATCGTTTCATAGGATTTGCTGCCCTTGATTTCACTATTACGGACTGGCTAAGCCTGAAACTTCGTACGGGAATGGATAACTATTCATTTCTCTATGACTTGATTCGTGCTACGGGCAACCCGTACTGGGAGGCAGGTGGTTCGTACCGCGTACAGAGTGAAAGGTTCAGGGAAATTAACTCCGACTTTCTTGTTACAGCCAAAAAAGACTTCGACAAGTTTGGATTGGTTGCGTCATTTGGCGGAAACCGTATGAGTCAAGCCTCTTCACTGAGTAACAATTTCTCAGGCGAACTTGAAGTTCCGGACTTCTACTCGATTTCAGCCGGTAAAGAGCACCGCGCAGACTTTTCGCGCGCGGAAAAGCAGATTAACTCGCTTTACGGATCAGTGTCGCTGTCGTATGCAGGCCAACTCTATCTTGATCTGACAGGCAGGAACGATTGGTCTTCGACACTGCCGAATGCCAACAACTCATATTTCTATCCTTCGGTAGGTGCAAGCTGGGTGTTCACCGAAACTCTTCCGGACCTCGGACCAATTTCATTTGGTAAACTGCGCGCGTCATGGGCACAGGTTGGTAATGATACAGACGCATATATGCTGGAGAACTATTACACGCTGAACTACAATATCAGGGACCAGGTGATGAACGTTACCCGCAGTAACATTCGTGCAAATCCGAACCTGACACACGAGACGGTTCAATCTGTTGAAGCGGGTCTGGAACTCCTTTTTGGTGACCGCATTGGATTGGATATCGCCGTATACAAGACCAATACATTTGACCAGATCGTACGACTTGACATTCCTCCGGCAACCGGTTACAGCTTTGATCTCGTGAACGCTGGCGATGTTCAGAATTCGGGTATCGAGGTTGCGTTGAACACGACACCAGTAAGGTCTGGTGATTTTACCTGGGAGTCATCAATCAACTGGTCCATGAACCGTAACAAGATTATCGAACTGCATGACAGAAGTAAACGCCAGATCCTCAGTCTTGGTGCTACCCCGGTTCAAATCATTGCCGAGGAAGGCGGCTCCTATGGACAGATTTACGGTGTTGCCTATCTGCGCGACGCCAACGGAAACAAGATTATCGATGCCAATGGTATCCCCGTTGCAGATCCGGACAGAAAGATACTGGGCAACGCGATGCCTAAGGGATTGCTAGGCTGGTCGAACACGATGAACTACAAAAATCTCACACTTGGCTTCCTCATTGACATGACGTACGGTGGTGACATTTACATGGGTTCAATTGCCGCGGGCACAAGGTTCGGTACGCTTGCAACGACTGAGGCTCATCGCGAGGGAGGTCTCGTAGTAGCCGGGGTCACTCAGGACGATGGAGCTGTGAATACAAAGGAAATTACCGCTGAGCAATACTGGAAAGGAATTTCCGGCATTCATGAGGAGTTCGTGTATGACGCAACAAACGTACGCCTTCGCGAGCTGACACTGAGTTACTCGTTGCCGCAATCAATGCTGACCAAAACACCTTTCAAAACCGTTAAGGCAGGCGTTGTAGCGAGAAACCTGTTTATGATCTATAGCACAACAGAAGGATTCGATCCGGAAGCCGGCTATAGTACGGCAAGCAGCGCGCTTGGAATGGAATTCAATTCCATGCCAACAATGCGCAGCATCGGGTTCAATGTGAAAGTTGGATTCTAACAGCAATGACTAAATCAGCAATGAACATGAGAAAAAGTATAAGTACAATAATAACCGCCGTAGTCCTCTCGGGAATACCATTTGCCTGCGATGATTTTGGCGACATGAACGTAAACCCCAATTCACCCAGCAGTTCTGCTAATTACAATTTCCAGGAAGCCGGGCTGGGCTCAATTTTCCGTGGCAGTATTCCTGCTATCGAAGGGGATGATGAGCAACGTGTAAAATCACTCATGGTGGATTTTTATGCGCAGATACTCGATGGTGGAAACTTTCCGACACGTTACTATCAAATGGACGATGATTGGAGCGCCCGTATGTTCAGGAGAGTTCAGAACGGGATTTCCAACATGAACCTTGTCCTGCGCGGACTGGCTGAAAGCGATCCTGAAACAATAGCCAATTCGAAAGCTGTGGCGATGATCTGGCGCGTATGGGTAGCGTCCGTTGGCGTGGATTGGTTTGGTCCGATTCCGTTCGCGGCGTACGAAGGCGAGGTTGTAGAAAACCCCCCGTACCGCTCCGTTGAAGATTGCTATGCGGAATTTTTTGAAGAGCTGTCCAAAGCCAATGAAATACTGGCAGCGGAGAATTCAAATCCCATTTTCAGAAACAGCCGGTATGACATTCTGTTTCAGAATGATCGTGAGAAGTGGCGCAGGTTTGCAAATTCGCTGCACCTCAGGCTGGCTATGCGACTGACAGAAGTAAGTCCTCAGACTGCTGCGACAGAGGCGGTAAAAGCAATTCAGGCCGGTGTAATGCAAAGCGCTGCAGACAATGCAAAACTCCCGACAGCAAATGGGGGATGGGGCCAGGACTATAACTACACGATGTTCCAGATTACATGGGGTGGTCCTCTGAATATGACCAAAACCATGGAGAAATTGCTCACTGGAATAGGTGGCATTGACTTCCCAACCGATCTGAAGAACAAACGCAGTGGCGCTGAATTGGCTTCGCATCCTGCTAAAGTCGATCCGCGCGGACCGGTGATGTTTGACCCGGCGTTTCAAACCGGGGATTGGAAAGGTCGTCCTGACGGTCTGAATATCACAAACCACCCGGAGCTGACGGCGTCAGAGTACGAGTCAGTTGACTTTTCTGAAGTAGGATTCCTTTATAACGGTGGATCTGTATACACTAACCGTCCGTATGATTTGTTCCTTTACGAGGAAGTGCTATTCCTTCAGGCTGAAGCAGCCCTGAGAGGGTACACTGCCGGCGATGTGAAGGCATTGTACGAAGAGGGTGTAAGGGCATCATTTGCCACCTGGGGTGTGTCCGGGCAGGCTGACACGTACCTTGCTTCGACCGCTCCAAATGAGGCTGGTACCAGTGCCAATTTTGAAGACAACACCGGCGAGCTTTCAACCGATGGCACCGGTGATGGCAACACAATACTCGAAAAGATCATAACGCAGAAGTACCTGGCGCTGTTCCCTGATATGGCTCAGGAAGCATGGAATGATAAGCGCAGGCTAAACCTGCCGCGTACAGAGGTAGCGTTGGATCGATACACCGCGATCTGGCCTAATCCGAATTCGGATGTGAAGAATCCGGCGAACTATATCAAGCGCGTTCAATATCCGAACAGCGAAGTTCAAACCAACCAGGCCGAGTACAACAAAGGGCTTACATTACTTGGAGGGCAGGACCTGGTCAACACACGCATCTGGTGGGATGCCGGCAGGAACTATGTGACCTCGCCAGATTAACATCTTTAATCAGGTGCTGAATTGAAGCCGTCTCCACATCGGGGACGGCTTTTTTTTTGTCGCGGCCAGAACTGAACCTTCAGGTGCTGAAGATTTTCAGACGTGTCATATGAATCGTAAGCGATGAAATTTTGCGAATCGCGATGTTTATTACATCGAGGGTTTATTGTGTATGGATGGAACCTTTTTATGCCAATATATGGCGCGGCAATTCTGTCGATGTATGATGTCGTCCAACCTGTTGATGGTTTTCTTGTCGACCAGAGACAATATTCTCTTTCTATACTTTTCCTCCGGGAAGATCATCAGACCTGCGTAGTGTGATAAGTACAACGTTTAGTCTACACGCATTAGAAGCAGGGTGAATTGAAGCGACTTGTTCTTTCTGACGCATCGACTTTTGTCGCTGTTAACATTGCTTACAGAAATGAAAAGGATTCCCTCTTGTCTGCTATTGTCTTTGTCTTTACTATTAAATGCGTGTTACGATGAGAACCTGGAAAATGAGCTTGTGTCGCGGCCTGATTCAACAAAAACATCGGCTGCCGCTTCGGTAACAGGACTGACACGATTCACAATGAACAATCTGAATATTCCCCCGGGAGGTCTGCCCGATGGAAAACGCTTCTACACTAACGGCATCATGCGCGCCAATACCGCTTATTATCCCTATTCTATAATAAAGGAAAAGCGCGATGGTGTAGAGCGAATGAGATTTTATGTAAAGCCCACATTGCCAGCGGAATACTTGTCGGGCACGCAGTACCCTTATCATCACAGGGCGGAGATATCGAGGTATCCGTGGCGTATTCAGACGCCGCTGGGAACTGAGGAGTGGCTTGGGTTTTCGTACTTCTTTGCAAAGAATTCCGAGGGCTACACGCAAAACCAGACTCCTGTGAGTATTTTCCAGAATCACGACGGTGTGAACGGACCTCCAACCGTTCAGATAGAAATTGCAGCTCCAGGGCAATTGTACAGCCCCTCACATACGTGGTATAACACGCCTAAAGGCGGCGAACTAATGATCATCAATAATGTGCGCGGTATCCGGTGGGTTGTACCCAACTTCCGCGTAGTTGCAGGTACGCGTCTTGATATTGTTGTTCAGCTCGTTTATGGCGCCGGCAAGAATGGGATGTTCAACGTATGGATTAATGGCAAGCTTCAGACGTGGCCGGGTTCCGATAAGGTTGAAGGCGGAAATGTTGGCAGCACTGTGTTTTCAAACGCGCGCTACGGAGGCAATTGCAAGCTTGGTATTTATCATCATGAGCTGCGCAAGAAAAGCGCCGTCGAGAAGAATTACGCAAAAGGCCACACGCACATGAAGGTTTGGATGAGCAACTGGAACGACGTATTCCGTAAACCTGGTGACCCGGATTACAAGAACCCTAACGCCTACAATTCAGTGAGTACGGCTTCGTATCCATGATTGATTGAACAGAATCAAATCCTTCAGGCCGGCCTCCGCGAGGCTCGCGTATATCCTTGTCGTTGCGGGGGCTTACGGGATCGCTGTGAACAGGATAGATCGTTGTTTGATAGGACCAAACACTCGTAACCCGATAGCTGACTGCCTGCTCATGAAACCTGCACGACTTCAATCTCTGACAGAGCGATTTCAAGCTGCTGTTGGGTGATGGCTTGCTTTTTCGTGACGCCAATCTTATGCAGTTGCACGTACCGCGACATCGGCAGATCCTGACGTTCGAATACGTATCTTGCACACGCGATAGGGCAGCCATCGACGACAATAGCTTCGCGGCCCAGAAGCTGTTTCCGGAATTTTGGAATTCCCGCTGCGACTCCGGCGAGACATGACATTTCTGCGAGGCCTCTTTCATCTGCCTGTAGTCCCACTGTGTATGCGGCCTGACCTGCGTGTGAACACCCGGCACAGGCGAAAATCAATGGCTTTTCTTTCATTTCAATTTTTGTCCTGATACACCGCATAGTTATTCCGTTTATTCGAGCGAAACATATGATTGCGGTCATATTTGACAACCCGATGGAGTGAAATCGCAACTGACTTGATCGGAAGCGTCAGGATCATGTGGAAAAATTTCCGCCGATAAGCGTGAATTGAAATGACAGATTTCGTATAATTGTTTTGCACACACTTAATTGACTGAAAATTGTCATGCGTGGGTTTGTAGCTGTTTACTATAAGCGCAGTCTTTCGCGGCGTATAGATGGAAAGCATGAGCAGGAAATTTTTTGAATGGCGAGCATTTGAAGATGCCTCACGACGAATCCCTCTTTTTGTGATTAGGGTGTGCGTCTTTTTGCTGTTATCGCTCCTTGTGTGCGCACCAATCTTTGGCCAGTCACCATCACCAGAATTTGTACCCATCGCTCCTGAGACATTGTCGAACTCCCACGTCAGGTGTTTCTTTAAGGACAGTTATGGCTACATGTGGATCGGAACAGAAGATGCCCTTGTCCGCTACGACGGTAGGCACGCTTATCGGTATATTAACGATCCGGAAGACAATACGAGCATAGCGCACAATACTGTCAATACAATTATTGAAAGTGAAGATGGAAAACTATGGCTTGGTACGGCCCAGGGGTTGTGTATATATGACCGGGAACTTGACAATTTCATTAATGTTGATTCCATACCCGGAAACCGCAACTACCTGAATAATCGATACATCACGGATCTCGAATTCGATTCCCAGGGTCATTTGTGGATTGGCACGCATGAGGGTGGTGTTAATATTTATGATCCGATCAAACGCGAATTCAGGTACATTACCTATCCTGCGCGAGGCGGCGTGCTCCCTTCAAGTAACTTTATTAATATCCTGATTAATATTCAAGACACTATTTGGTGCGCTACAAAAGGCGGGCTATTACTTTATGATGCGGCTACCCGCGAGCGCTTGCCACTGGGTGGACTTCAGCGGTTTGCGGAAGCTCAGATTAGTTCAGTTATCTCTGAAAAGTCGGGAGGGATTCTGGTAGCCACCGTGGGCGGCCAGGTAACGCGCATTGAACGAGGCCAGAACGACTCGTATTCATTCAGCCTGATTTCTTCGGGTGAAGAACTGGGTGCGAGCGCAAACCGCATTCTTTCGATGGATGTCAGTTTAAGAGGTGACATTCTTCTTGGTGGTGAAAATTCCGGATTCAATATTATAGATGCGTTGACCAACAAAGTGCGTCGTTTTCTCGCAGACCCGGGCAATGCAAACAGTCTGCCTACAAATTCAATAGAAGGTATTTATGCGGACGATCGCGGACTTATCTGGATTGGGACGTTCAACAATGGAGTGTTTCTACTCGACAGCAACAAGAAGAAATTCGGGAATACTGAAGGCTTTTCAGAACCTCAGGTTTTAGTCAGCAGTGATGTACGAAGTCTGGCTGAGGATGCACAGGGTAATGTCTGGCTGGCATCGTACGGCGCAGGGATTTCGAAACTTGACGTCACCACAGGACTACACGTCGTTGCAGACAAGATTAACCGGTTGATGCCGAATAAGAACCTCACGTCGATTATTGTCGCGCGTGACGGCAAGCTTTGGGCAGGTACCGCAGGCAAAGGTGTTTATCGTGTCGACCCCCTCACCAATGAAGTTGTGAATTACTCGCTGGAGTCAAAGGGCTTTGGCAATGATCAGGTATTCTGTCTATATGAGGACAGCCGCGGAACGATATGGGCGGGCACGTGGGGGAGTGGTCTTTTCTTCCTGGATCCACACACCAACCAATTTGTCGGCCTGGCAGAATATGATCAGCCTAACCACATTCCAAATACCGGATATATCACCGACATAATGGAAGATTCGTCGGGTGCGTATTGGGTGGGGACACTGTTTGGGCTGTACCAGCTGAATAAACGTTCCGACTATTCATTTACATATTGTGTCCATCTTCCTGATAAAAGCGATGGCTCGATACGCGGGGCACAGATACAGGTAATACTGGAAGACAAAGACAATAACCTTTGGGTTGGCACAACGGATGGGCTGAACCTGATGAAGGCAGGTACATCGCAGTTCGAGGTGTACGCAACCGGAAAGGAGATGGCCATGAATGCCATTCGTTCACTCCTTGTAGATCATCATGGCAACCTGTGGATCGGTGGAAACACCGGATTATCGAGATTTGATGTTCAATCCGGAACATTTGTAACCTATACGCGTGAAGACGGGTTGAAGTCGAACAGCTTCCATCGCAATTCGGCAATTGCAAGGTCATCGGGTAAGTTGTTGTTCGGAAGCAGTAATGGCCTCGATTGTTTTTATCCCGACAGCATACGCACGAGTCAACCCCGTGGACGAATCGTACTTTCAGATCTAAAGGTTGCAAACCGTTCTGCGAAGCCGGGGGCACCGCAGTCACCGCTTAAGAAACACATCAGTCTCACTTCCGAATTGGAGTTGTCGTATGACCAACGGTCGTTTATGATCGACTTCGTTGTTCTGGATCACAGCCAGTCATCGCATTACACGTATTGTTACATGCTCGAAGGTTTCGACAGTGACTGGAATTGCGGAGGTAACAACAACGCAACGTATACGAACATTGATCCAGGCAGCTACGTTCTTCTCGTCACGGCGGCAAACCGCGACGGGGTATGGATC
>JAEZDW010000361.1 GCA_023417955.1 Bacteroidota bacterium | reverse complement strand
CTCATGACTTTTGAGACGGCCTCTTTGTTTTTGATGCCGAATGATCATATTGAATTTCGCATAATCATCCGGAAGGGGTTTTTGATTTTTTCTCTTGAGTGGCGTTGTACCATGTCCGCCATCGTTTCGCCCATCTTCACAAAATCCGTGCTTAGTACGGAAATACCTCCGGCAAGAATTTCTTTGAATGGGGTATCGTTGTACGTGATTACGCCGATATTCTTCCCAAGCTTAAGATTCTTCGCGGCTGCTTTCTTAATAATTTCGACGAGGTCACATTCTTCGATAACAACATATAGTTCGTGATGCCTGACTTCATGGTTGGCAGCGCTCTGGATGATTTCGTATTCGAAGTTTTCTTCTTCACAGAAGTTGATAAAGCCGGACTTGATTCCGGAGCAGTAATAGTTATCTGTAGGGAATACCAAATAAAGTTTTTTGTACTTCCTGATTTTGTCAATTCCTGTATAGAGTGCCTGGTGAATGTCGAGTTCGAAATCTTCGAATACGCAGCCGTATTCTCCGTCGATACCGTCGATGTCTTTATTTAGCATCAGTAACCGGTCTTTGGGTATTTTGTTAATCGCTGCCTTTACGCTTTCCGTTTCTTCCTTGAAATGCGGCATGATCACATAGTAGTCATACTTGCCAAGGCTTTCAATAACGATTTTTTCAAGTGTCTTGCTATCGCAATGATGGATCTGCAGATCGACGGTAGCTGTTGCACCAAGCTTTTTGACAAAGGAATTATAGATTGTTTTTTTATGGTCGCTCAGTTTGTTAAAGACAAGCAGAATTCTTTTACCCTCATTTTTTGATGTGCTCGATACATAAAAACCCTTTCCACGCACTGCTGTAATAATACCGCGACGACGAAGGATCTTGTAAGCCTTCTCTACCGTATCGCGTGAGAGATAGTACTCCTCGCTCGTTTCATTGATGGAAGGAATCTTGTCACCAACCTTAACGATGCCGATCTCTATATCAGACACAATAGTATCGACGACTTGCTGATACTTTGGAATCTTCGAGTTTTCATCGATGCTGAGAAATCCTTGGAACATATATTCTGGCGTTTGGGTGTCCTGCACTGTCATGTGAAATGTTCGCATCCCACATAGACGATATTATGAAATTAATCTCAAAGTTCAAAGACAACAATCGGTTGTGACAACGATGCAGGTCAGTGCAGGATGTAGGGGACGACGTAAATGAGGAGTTTGGTGTACGATTTAACAAAACCCAAATCCATTTCAGACTTTATGAAAAGAATTTTACTCACCTTTTGTTGCGCTTGCATGCTGCTGAGTTTGCACGCACAGCAACGGACAGTTGCTGGTCGAGTGACCGACGCGTCGGATGGAATGCCACTGCCGGGCGTATCCGTCGTCGTAAAAGGAACGTCTAGCGGAACGGCGACAGATACCGAAGGAAGGTATAGCCTAAGCGTCAATTCAACTGACGTGCTCGTGTTTTCATTCATTGGTTATGAAGCTCAGGAAGTCAATGTCGGAGAACGAACCACAATCGATCTTTCCATGAGTGTTAGTATTCAGTCACTGCAGGAAGTTGTCGTGATTGGTTATGGCGAAAAGAGTCGGGCATTAATGACGGAATCTATTGGAACCGTAAGTGCCTCGGATATTACAAAGGTACCTGTCGCAAGTCCGGATGCTGCTATCCAGGGAAGGGTGTCCGGAGTTCAGGTAACAAGCGTTGACGGCACACCCGGAGCACCTGTTGCTATCCGCATACGCGGTGTCGGAACCGTAGGTGATACACAACCTCTTTTTGTAATCGACGGCGTGCCTGTTGGTACTGGTGGTGATTCACGCACGAACCCTCTGGCAAGTATTAATCCTGCAGACATAGAATCGATGTCAGTACTTAAAGATGCATCGGCTGCTGCTGTCTATGGAGTACGCGCAGCAAATGGTGTTGTACTCATTACCACCAAACGGGGTAAGCTGGGTGTACCACGCGTCACGATTGACAGCTATTATGGTGTTCAAAACTTTCCAAAGTTTTATGAGTGGAACAATACGGATGAGTATGTCGCCCTTGCAAGGGAAGCCGTTGACGCCAGAAACGCACAACTCGGTCTTAACCCCGGCGATGACGGGTATCAGGTTCTGCATCCCGACTTCCTTCCGGGGAGCCAGTACCTTGATGTAAATACTGACTGGCAGACTCCGCTGCTTAACAAGAACGCAGCCATTCAAAACCACAACCTCGCTGTATCAGGCGGAAATGAAAACGCGAACTACTTCGTTTCTGCAGGTTATTTCAAACAGGAGGCTACTGTCCGCAACTGGGATCTCGAACGTTTCAGCTTCCGTGCAAACGGTGATTATAAAGTAGGTAAGAAGTTTCGGTTTGGTAATACAATAACCCTTTCACAACAAAATGTGCTAAGGGGTATGAACGGTGGAGGAGACGGCTTTCTTTTGAATACCGCATCTCTGCCACCGTTCTTTCAGATTTACGACACGGACAACTCCATTCCAAATAACCGCTATGGGTTCCATGGCAATCACCTCCGTGGTGGTATGAGCATCGCGAACCAATTTGGTATTAATGAGATTGTAAGAAACTCTGATCAGCTCACACGTATTCTTGGCGGTGTACACGCCGAGTTCGATCTCTTTAAGAATCTTACGTTCCGCTCAGCGGCTTCTCTTGATATGAGGGTCGGCCTCAATACACAATGGAGGCCGGCATACTCTTCCGAGGAAGTCGGGTTGTCACGCGAGGTTAACGAGTACGATGATTCACGCGTATATGCCAATACGCAGGTATACACGAACACGCTGAATTTCCACGATACATTTAATGACAATTCGATTAATGCACTTGTTGGTATCGAATACCAGCGTATAAGAAGCAATAACATGGCTCTTGGCGGAACTGACTTTATCAGTGATAATCCTAATTTCTACATGTCAGTTCGCAACCAGCGCGGTCAGTACCAGGTCGGTTCTGGTGTTGGCCAGGATGCTTATGTCGGATTTGTTGGAAGGATCAGTTATGACTTCAAGCAAAAGTATCTCTTAACAGCAACAGTGAGAAGAGACGGCACGGCTCACTTTGCGCCGGAAAATCGCTGGGGAACATTTCCTTCGTTCTCTGCAGCATGGCGGATTTCACAGGAAGACTTTATGGCAGCCACTGGATTTATCAGTGATCTCAAGATCCGCGCCAGCTGGGGGCAGCTTGGCAATGCCAACACCGCACAATATGGTCACATTAGTCGCGTATCTGCTACGCCTGACTACGCACTCGGAGGATCGAACCGACAGGCGCCGACACAATTGCGATTGCCTAACAAGGATCTTGGATGGGAAACAGTGGAATCGATGGACTTCGGATTTGATGTTTCGTTGTTCGGAGATAAGGTTTCATTGCTTGCAACGTATTACAGAAGAAATACGAAAGACTTCCTCTATGAACTGCCTATTCCCTTCACCGGTGGATTCGCAAACATATGGGGGCCGAATTCAAACGTAAACCTGGCCGTTAACGCAGGTAACGTATTGAATAGTGGCTTTGAGTTTGAACTTGGTTATAAGACGACCATAACCAACGGTATTCAATTTGATGTTGCAGCCAATATCACAACCGTTAAGAATGAACTGACTGCACTTGCGCCAGGTTACGAGGAGTTTGCTTCCGGTGACTACAGGACTGCTGTCGGATATCCCATTGGTTATTTCTATGGATACCAGACTGCGGGAATTTACCAGACACCGGCTGACGCTGCAGCAGCACCTCCCGATGAAGTTGCGGGTACTACAGATAATAACAGGCCTCGTCCCGGTGACGTGATCTTTGTTGATAACAATGGTCCTGCGCCAGGAGATGCGCCTGCCGGGCAGTTGTTCTCCGGAGAACCCGACGGCAGAATAACACCAGCTGATCGTACTTACCTTGGCAAGACAATTCCGGATTTCTTCTATGGATTGACTATCAATGCCAGGTGGAAAAACTTCGACTTGTCGATGTTGTTCCAGGGAGTAGGTGGCGTTCAGGTCTATAACGAGTTTAAAAGAAACAACTCGTCTTTAAGTGGAGGTGGCAGGAATACGCTGACAGTAACACAGGAGCGTTGGACCGGTGAAGGAACAAGCAATTCAATGCCGCGTGCAATCGCAAGCGATCCTCATCAGAACAACCGTTTCTCCGATCGTTGGGTTGAAGATGCAGGCTTCTTCCGCTTCAGGAACCTCCAAATCGGATACACAGTTCCGAATACAGTCTTTGGTGACACCAGAGTGTTTAACAGCCTGCGCGTTTATTTCTCCGCGTCAAACCTGTTCACGATCACCAACTATAGTGGTCTTGATCCGGAGGTCATGACCTACGGTGCAAATACGGCCCAGACTTCTGCGGGAACCGACAGAGGTAATATGCCGCAACCGAGGACAATAATGGGTGGAATTCAGCTTTCTTTCTAATTGACAACTATGAAAAAAATTAAAATATCAGTTCTACTGCTTGTTTGTCTGCTTGCGTTCACAGAGTGTGAAAAGCAGCTCGACCTCGCACCACTCGGTGAGTTGACTGAAGATACGTTTTATCAAAACGAAAGAGATTTTGATGCAGCGACGCTTTCGGCTTACAATACATTCCTCAATATGTATTGGGAGGCGTACGCCGGCTGGGGTAAAATGGGACTCGTTCTCATGCAGGACGATGACATGCTTCCTGCGAACAATGGTTCGAATCAGGTAGAGGATTTCGACTGGACAAATACCAATGATCATTTTTCATACTTATGGGGTGAAGCCTATAAAGGTATCCAGCGTGCGAATGTTATTCTCGACAGGCTTCCCGAAGCCAATGGGTTTACAAATGAAGCCAACAAGGCGAGATATGAAGGCGAAGCGAAATTTATCCGTGCGTACTGGCATTTTGTGCTTGCTTTGAACTGGGAAAATCCACCTGTTATTGCTCAGGCGATAAAGAGCTTCGAGGAGACAATGGTCTCGAATTCGCAACCCGGTGAGATATGGAATCTGATTATCAGCGACCTCACTGATGCAAAAGCCAGCCTGCCGCTTTCTTATGATGAGGCGAACGTTGGACGAATCACATGGGGTGCCGCCACGACGCTGCTGGGTAAGGTCTACCTGCACAAGGCTCAGCTCACGAATACTCCGGCCGATTACGACCAGGCAATTGCAAACCTTCAGGAAGTCGTATCGAGCAACCAGTATTCGCTCGTCGATAATTATGGCGATAATTTTCACATCGATCACGAAAATAATAGTGAATCGATTTTCGAGGTTCAAATTGAAAGTGAAGGCTCTGGTAATAACAACCAATGGCTCGCCAACGACTTCGGAACGCCGGAGAATCAGGATGTGGGTAGTGTGATGTCCGGACGCGTTGCGTTTTTGCGTGCTTCATGTGGCCCAACCGGAGTTTGTGCGTTCCGTCCGGAAGACGCTTCGTTGGGTGAAGCAGTGACATCACCTTCGTTGATGGCTGCAATCGAACCGGATGATCCGCGTCGTCCGTACATATTCTATCTTGAAGGTGACGATTACATTGAAGGTCTTACCTATGATGCGGAATGGTCTGTCACGGGATCAACGCCTTCGAAATATGTTATCGGAACGCCTATTATCTTCCCGCCGATTTCAGATACGAACAATGACCGGTTATTGCGGTATGCCGATGTACTTCTGATGCTTGCAGAAGCGAAGCTCCTTGGAAACAACGATGTCGAAGGAGCAGCAGCGCTGATAAATGAAGTGAGACATCGCGCTGATCCAGGTGAAACGATTCTTGTACCAAGATCCGATGCTGTTTCTGCAGACGAAATGTTTGAGTTCCTCATGCACGAACGGCGTATCGAGCTCGCATTTGAAGGGTGGCGCTATTACGATCTCGTTCGCTGGCATAAAGCTGGTCTCATCAATATTGCAACAGACATCGACTTCGGTCGTGGACCGGCCAATTCGAACTGGCAGGAACGCCACCTGGTGAAACCAATTCCGCTACGTGAGCGCGATTTGAATCCGAACCTGGTAGATCCAAACTATAACTAAAATTATTAGAGGAATTTTTTAAGGGCTGTCTTTGCGGGCAGCCCTTTTTATTTTTGTGAATCCGTATTGTGTGATGGTAAGGCGGAGGCTACTGGCGGTACTGGCGGGCTAGTGCTACGTGAGAGGCGCTTGGATCCAGCTGCAATCTTCGAGAATCGAATTTCAAAGCTAATATTACTCATATTCCGCGCCTTCGTTGCGATTTGGCAGTCTGGTGGTCTCAATTTAGTCACGTTTTCTGACCCGTAGTCGGCTTTTCACCGCAACAATAAGAGGTGAAAGGAGAAACACGACCTACGATGTCCGACAGCACGCTCAGTCCCGTTAGAATTAACTGAAACGGTAAAGGTTTTTCTGGATCCGACTAACCTGAATTCTCCGGTCATTGTCCAAGTCATTGTCCAGTCTCTGTCCAGTCATTGTCCAGTCATTGTCCAGTCATTGTCCAGTCTTTGTCCACTCTCTGTCTAGTCATTGTCCAGTCTTTGTCCACGCTTCCCAGTCAAAACCCCCACTTCTGCGGCGGCCGACCGCCAATTCGAAAGTTAGAAACATCACCTGGTTTTTTGCCTTCATCAACTTTGCAAGGTGTTTGTGGCGGAGGGAACCTGAAACCTGGACTTTTCAGGCCTCGAAACTGTCTGCGTTGCCGGAGTCGCGACCACGCAATTCCTGCCTTTGGCAATTTCAAAGGGAGCGGGGAAATGTAGTAACTACATATTCAGCATTGATGTACTTACTGCACGAAAGAACTGCATTGGTCCGTTGTGGTTCACAACTACCAGCAGCGTGCCTGTTGCCGTGCGTAGCGATGTGATCTTCGTTACGTGTTTATCGAGCACGAGCCTTGCGGAGATCGGATCGCCCGGTGTCATGTTTGCGTTCCCGTCATTTACAAGAATGTTTCCGATACCCGCATCGTAACGCCCGAATAAGGTTTCCTGCGCGTAATTATTTCCGCCTGCGATGATGTCTGCAAATCCGTCGTCATTTACATCTACCGCGTGGAAATCATTTACTGACGAAATCTGAACAATTTCGGGGAGCTTTTTTATGTTGAATTCCTTTCCATTCTGATTCATTAACACGACTGAAGAAAGTAACTGCACGCCAGACTCAAATGCATCCTTAAGTTCCCCGGGGGTAAAAGTTTTTGCAAAAGGTGTTGTAGCGTAGCCGGTGAACGTTTCGAAACGTTTCTTCATAGCGGGAATCTGATCGATCAGAACCAAACGGTTGTGCACGATAAATCGATCCCCTTCAACCGGATTGTAATACGAGATTATCGGGTCTACGGACTCGTTCTTATCGAAATCTTTAGCGGTAATATATACAGGATGCTCTGGCGTGGGTTTAAAGAATGAATTTTCGCCTGAATTGCCAGCCAGAATTTCCGGATAACCATCGTTGTTGAGATCGACCTCCATAAGGCAATTCCACCAGCCACATGTCGCATCAAGACCGAAGGCACTTGATTTTTCGGAAAGTGTCTCACCATCATTGATGAATACCCGCAAAGGCATCCATTCGCCAGCCATCATTAAGTCCTTCCTGCCATCGTTGTTTACGTCAGTCCATATGGCAGACGTAATCATCCCCGGTGAAAGCAGGTCCTTGTTCACAGCTTCGGTAACATCAGTAAATACACCACCGTTATTCTTCAACAGGTAGCTGCGCGGGGGCATCGGGTAGCGACCGTTCATGACGCGTCCGGCGACGAAAAGGTCGACGTGGCCATCGCCATCGAAATCAGCAGCAGTGACGCTTACTGATGGCGTATTGATTTCTGGAATTCCATCAGACTCATGGAAGTTGCCGCGACCATCATTAATATAAAGCTTGTGTGAAGGCAGATGATGCATGCCCGGCACGGATCCGACAGCAAGATAAAGATCCTGATCGCCGTCGTTGTCTGCATCAAAGAAAACGGCACCACCGTCTTTTCGTGTTGAGTCAGTAGTAATGGGTGTCGTGACAAAAGTTCCATCCTGATTTTGAATGTAGAGTGTCGCAGGAACACCAGGTTCACCGCCGATGAAGATGTCGTCAAGATTATCACCGTTGACATCTGCTTTGGCGAAACATGGGCCATTCCGCGAAATATCGTGTAGTAGTGTCCGCGTTTCCTTGATGTCGGAAGGGATACGTTGAACGTGTGTATAACGCATCGGATCAACCTGTGCGAACCTCAGTCCCGAATTGATCGCTTTGGAGTTTGTCATGGTGCCGGCAATCATTCCTTTGTGGAAGGAGACAATTGAATTTGCTGCTACGTCGTCAATCCGGATATGCCCGCCGTCTGGGTATTCTATGACAATTGAGTCAACCTTCTGCAACGAACCGATACCAAAATGCAGAGCAGAGGTTACCGTTGATTGAAATCCCCGGTAGGGAGTCAGTTCCTGAAATTGTTTCAACCCATTGGCATAAACGAAAACTTTCTGATTAAAGCTCGCCGTGTCAAGACACTTAACCTGAACAAAATTTGCTGAACCAGGCTTTTTTGAATTGGTAAGGTTTTCATATACGATGACTTCCTGGTCAATGTTGTTTGTTATGAGATCCATGTCGCCATCGTTATCGATATCGACATAAACGGCTCCGTTGGAAAATGTCTCGATACCAGCATCCCATTCTTGCGTCTTGTCCTCGAATCCGAGGGTACCTGTATTCAGGAAGAAATGGTTTGACAATTTTACGTCATCAAGTTTTTCAAATTCCCGTGTGGTAATTTCCCGCCTTGCCTTCGCGGTTCCGAATGGTCCTTGATTCTTCAAACCAAAAAAGACGAAATCAATATTTGTGACGTCTTTCCGATAACCGTTTGCTACGAAGATGTCTTTCCAGCCGTCGTTATTGAAATCCACGAATAGGGGAGCCCAACTCCAGTCGGTTTGTGCGATCCCCGCCTGGAATGCAATCTCACTAAAAAGAACCTGATCATCAATCTGACCACGGTTTAGCTGGAGTGTGTTTCGCATGTATTGTGGTTGGTACCCTTTGTCCAGGGACATGTGAAAGTGATCGTAATTTTGCCCGGGCGTCATAAGTTTTTGGCGTACATGTCCTTGCGGCAGCATGTCAACGACTACAATATCCGCCAATGCGTCATTGTTAAAGTCGGCAACGTCGACGCCCATGGCATTATGCGTTTGATGTTTTAGGAAGTCACCGATACGGTTTTTGAATGTACCGTCGCCCTGGTTGATCCAGAAAATGTCGCTGGAAAGAAAATCGTTAGCTACATACACATCAGGCCATGAGTCGTTATTGATGTCGCAGATGCTTACCCCCAATCCATAGCCCTCAATTAGGATGCCTGCGTCGCGTGACACATCGGTAAATGTGCCGTCACCGTTGTTCCGATAGAGTTTGTCGGTACTTTCCGCTTCGCCATTCACGCGTACGGGGCGAATATTGTTCCGGTTGAATTTTTCCAGCCAGTTGTTCAGCAGATACATGTCCGGATCGCCGTCCTTGTCATAATCGAAAAATGCTGCCATCGTGCTGTAGCTGTTGTCATTCAGTCCAAAGCTTTCAGCCATCTCCTGAAATACCGGTATACCGTTTCGTATGCCTTGATTAATGAAC
Organism: Bacteroidota bacterium; assembly: GCA_023417955.1. Taxonomy (GTDB): domain Bacteria; phylum Bacteroidota; class Bacteroidia; order Cytophagales; family Cyclobacteriaceae; genus Ohtaekwangia. The sequence goes on along the minus strand of JAEZDW010000361.1, from coordinate 7,647 downwards.
AGCAGGTTTTCGCGTTGCTTGCCTTCAATCGTACCACCAACGGAAAGGTAAATATCCAATAAACCGTCTTTGTTGATGTCAATAACGGTTACGCCGGTGATCCAGCGATCGGTTCCGACTTGTGCTTCCGTGGTTATTTTTTTGAACTGATTATTGCCTTCGTTGAGGTACAATTCACTGGAAACCTGATTTCCGCCGAAAAACAAGTCTTCATGGCCATCATTATTGAAGTCACCAACACCAATGCCACTCCCATTGTAGATATATTCAAAATTTAACGCATTGAACGAGTCGTTTGCGATGATTGTATTTCGGAAGTCAATACCAAGGTTGTTTCCGGTGTGAACTTTAAACAGCGCAGTATCTGCACCCTTCTTGCAGCCCCATAAAGCAGGCAATAGTAACGCGAGTAAAAAAAACCTTTTCATAAAGGGAAAAATTACAAAAAAAGGGTGCTGCATGTGTGAGGTACTGTCCTGTTTGCGGGAATGGCAATAACAGGACTATGCAGGATTGATAATCCTCATAATGCGCCTTTTTTGTATCGGTGTTTTTTTGTAGAATGGATGATCTGTTTTATTAATCTGGCGGCCTCCTATCTGCAACGAAATCCGGTGCAGGCATCATCTGTGAAAATTAAAACTATGCGCTATTTCATTTTTGTACTTACATTCTTTTGTTTCATAAACCTCCTCGGCCAGTCGCGAACTACGGCTTCAAAGAAGTTGAATATCCTTTGGATTACATGCGAAGATATGAGTCCGATGCTTGAATGTTATGGCGATTCAACTGTGAAGACGCCCAACATTTCACGGCTGGCTCGTGAGGGTGTTCGTTATTCAAACGTATTTTCAGTTGCTGGTGTGTGTGCGCCAAGCAGGGCTGGCCTGATTAGCGGCATGTATCCAACATCGTATGGTGCGAACAATATGCGCACGTTGCAAAACATTGCGCCGGAGGTTCCTTATTACTCAGTAGTTCCGCCTCCTGAAATGAAAACGCATAGTGAGTATCTGCGGGCTGCGGGTTACTATTGCACCAATAATGTGAAGACAGATTTCCAGTTTGAAACGCCGATCAGTGCGTTTGACGAGTGTAGTAATAAAGCGCATTGGAGAAATCGTCCTGCGAATAAACCATTCTTTTCGATCGTCAACTTTACGATTACCCATGAATCGCAGGTTTGGGTTCGCAAGGATGAGCCTTTGTTAGCTGACCCTGCAAAAGTACCTGTGCCGCCGTTGTATCCCGATACAGAAACCGTAAGGCTTGATATCGCACGAACGTATACCAACATCGTTAAGATGGATGAAATGGTAGGTAAGGTACTTGCAGAACTTGAAGAGGATGGCCTGCTGGATAAAACTATTATTTTCTTCTATAGTGATCACGGATCGGGATTGCCATTCTTTAAACGTGAATTATATGATCGCGGCCTTCGTGTACCTCTTATCGTCCGTTATCCCGATAAGGCGGGGGCCGGAACGTGGAATGATGAATTGATTAGTTTCGTTGACTTTGCACCTACCGTCCTCTCACTGGCGGGAGTGCCGATTCCGCAGCATATGCAGGGTCAGGCATTTCTCGGTGGTCAAAAAGGGAAGCCGCGGAAATACATACACGCCGCCCGTGATCGGATGGATTCTGAATACGATATGGTTCGCGCTGTCAGCGATGGACGTTACAAGTACATTCGTAATTACCAGCCGCAAAAGCCGCTTATGCAGGATATCGACTTTCGAAAGAATATTCCGATGATGGTTGAGCTTCTTCAGTTGCAAAAGGAGGGTAAACTTCACGGTCCGCAACTTGTATGGTTTAAAAAGGAAAAGCCCGTTGAGGAGCTGTATGATACGAAAGAAGATCCCTGGGAACTTGTCAATCTGGTTGATCATCCTTCGATGCAGGAGAAGCTTAAAGAACTAAGAAACGCGCACGAACAGTGGTCACGCGATACCCGGGACATGGGTTTTATTCCGGAAAAGGAAATTTATCTGTCGATGTGGCCCGGTGGTGTTCAACCGCTTACCCCGCCCGTTGCAATAACTTTCGACAGGAAAGGTTCCCGTGTTTCGATGCAGGTTCCCGAGCCCGGGGCATCAATCGTTTACAAAATTGAACCCGGTTCGAAAAACTGGGAATTGTACACGCGTCCCGTGACCGTAAAGTCCGGAACGAAGATTAAGGCAGCCGCGATACGGTATGGATACCGGCAAAGTGCGGAATCCGTGTTATACGTTCCCTAGCAGAGTCGTATGAAAACCTGCAGGAGAATACTCCCTTTCTTTTTGTGCTTTTGCTTTCAAATTATTTGGTCGCAGGACACGCAGGTTGTTGCGCCGCGGTGCAATCATCTGGTCAACCCCATAGGCATTCATATCCACCCACCAATGCTTTCATGGTCGCTATTGTCGGAGGAGCGCGATCAATCGCAAGCTGCTTATCATATCCTGGTTGCTACGACGCCTGATAAACTGAATAATGAGGATTCCGACGTATGGAATTCCGGGAAGGTTGTAAGTAGCCAGTCCGTTAATGTGCCGTACAAAGGTGAGAAGTTGCGCTCAGGCCAACGTTATCATTGGAAGGTTCGCGTGTGGGATAAATCGGGAAACGTCTCCGCCTTCAGTGAGCCCGCATTCTGGGAGACGGGATTGTTGCAGGACGAATGGACGGCTGCGTGGATAACAGCGGATTCCAAAGAAAGCGCACCATATTTCCGGCGTAAGTTTCGTGTTACTGACAGTGTAAAACGGGCGCGACTGTATATCTCAGGCCTTGGTTACTATGAGGCGCATCTGAATGGTGAACGTATAGGCGATGCGGAACTCGATCCGGCGATAACGCGATACGACAAAAGAAGGCTATACAGTACATACGACGTCACCGAACTTATTCGTGCCGGAAGCGAAAATGCAATTGGCGTCATACTTGGAAATGGGTGGTATAATCAGCTTTCCAAAACGGCCTGGGATTTTGATCAGGCCCCGTGGACTGATTCACCGGCATTGCTCACACAACTTGTTATTGACTACGACAATGGTGAATCATTAATAATCAAAACTGATACGACATGGCGTACCTCACGTGGCCCTATAGTGTTCAACGATATCCATAACGGCGAGCACTACGACGCCCGACTGGAGATGCCCGGTTGGAATACCGCCTCGTTTGACGATGCCGCGTGGGAGGGTGCATCGATTGCATCTCCGTTTACTGGCAAGCTCGTGCCGCAGGTGATGCCACCGGTTCGCGTAACGAGGGTGCTGAAGCCAGTGAATATTATTCGCCGCGGGAATGTGCTGCTTTACGACTTTGGCCAAAATATGTCCGGGAGAATACGCCTCACCGTGAAAGGTACAGCCGGCGCACAACTTATGATCCGTCACGGCGAACGTGTTCATTCCGATAGTACGCTGGATATTCGTGAGCTTAGCCGGTTTATTCGAACCGGCGAAGTACAAACGGAGCGTTACACATTGCGTGGTGACCCTAAAGGTGAAACCTGGTCACCGCGGTTTACATATCATGGATTTCAATTTGCCGAAATCATACTGCCGCGACCTGATGTAACCGTAACAAATGTTGTCGCTGAAGTTGTGCACACCGATTTTGAAACAGCCGGAACGTTTGTTACGTCTGATACGCTTATCAATAGAATACATGAGAATTTCAAGTGGTCCTTTCTGTCCAATTTTCACGGCTACCCAACTGATTGTCCGCACCGCGAAAAAATCGGCTGGACCGGCGATGCGCATCTGGTGGTCAATGGAGCGTTGCAAAATTTTGATGCAGTCACGGCTTATAAAAAGTGGCTTAACGACTTTGTTGACGAACAACAGTCATCAGGACAGTTACCCGGCATTATTCCGTCCAGTGGATGGGGTTACACATTGGGAACAGGTGAGCATGCCGCGCGAGGGTATGGCCCGCAATGGGAGGGAGCATACCTGATTATCGCGTGGGCTCTGTACCGGCATACCGGGGATACATCGATAATAAGCAGGCATTACGGGAACATGAAACGATATGTGGATTACCTTTCGAGTCACGCGAAAGGTGGTCTCACTGGTTTTGGTATCGACGATCATAAACAACTGAGACCTGAAACTGATGGCGCTTACCTGAGTGCATGCTTTTATTATCACACGGTGCGTCTGATAACGTCGATGGCAGGTGTGGTTCAAAACAATAATGATCAGCGGAGATATGCAAAATCAGGTGATCGTATTCGTCGTGATTTTAATGCGAAGTATTACGATCGTTCGACAGGTAAATATGGCGGTGGTTCTCAGGGTGAAATGGCAGTCGCTTTTTATGTTGATCTTGTTCCTCCCGGCAATTACGGGAAAGCTCTGGGCGCGCTGCGTAGGTCAGTCGAAAATAACAACAAAAGGTTTCAGACAGGCGTAGTAGGAACGAGTTGTATGATACACACTTTGATGAAGGAAGGTTATGATGATTTGCTCTTCCGTATGATCCGTCACACTGACTTTCCTGGCTGGGGCTACTGGATTAAGCTCGGCGCTACAACACTGTGGCAGAACTGGGATGGTTCCCAATCGAGAAACCACGTTATGTTTGGGAGTGTGGTCGACTATTTCTATGAAGGACTGGCAGGACTTAGGCCTGACGCTGCGAAGCCGGGATTCAAACGTTTTGTTGTCCGGCCATCGTTAAATAACACGGTGAATGAAGTGAAACTTTCGCGATTGACAGAATACGGGACAATAGGCATCCACTGGACTCGGGAGGGGAGCCGGATGATGCTTAAACTTGAAGTTCCTGTTAATACTACGGCACAGGTTCATTTTCCCGTAAACAACGTTGCGGCTGTACGCGAGGGAAATAAAACGTTACAATCCGTTGGGGGTGTGAAAAATATCAACCGGAAGGATAATAATGTTGTCGCCGAAATTGGTTCCGGTAGTTACTTTTTTGAAGTGAATAATTTGAAATTGAAATGAAGCAAATACTTCTCTCCATAACACTGCTCACAATTTTGTGTTTGATGCATTGTACTGCACAGGATAAGCCAAACATAATCTTTATCATGGCAGATGACCTGGGGTACGGTGATATCGGACCGTACGGCCAGCGCGAGATAAAAACACCGAACCTTGATCGCATGGCGCGGGAAGGAATGCGATTTACGCGGCACTATGCGGGTACTTCAGTATGTGCGCCGTCACGATGTGTATTGATGACGGGTATGCATACCGGGCACAGTGAAATCCGCGCAAACCGTGAGTCAGCCAACGGACAATTGCCATTGAGTGATTCTGCTTTGACAGTCGCGACACTTCTTAAGAAGCAGGGTTATCGCACAGCGATGATCGGTAAGTGGGGGATGGGCGAACCTGGAACAACAGGCGATCCAAACAAACACGGCTTCGATTTACATTATGGTTATACAGATCAGGTACTTGCTCACAATCACTTTCCTGAATTCCTGTTGAGAAACGGAAAAAAGGAGAAGCTCAGAAACGAGGTGCGTTATCTCGATTCAACGGCGTGGCACAAGGGGCGCGGAAGTGTTTCCATAGTAAGAAATGATTTTGCTGATGAACAGTTCACCAATGAGGCGATCAGGTTTATTGATGAAAACTCGAAAAGGCCGTTCTTTCTTTATCTGCCATACATAATTCCTCATGACAACGGCGAGGCAGATGAGGGAAACCGGTTTGAAGCACCATCGCAGCTTTCTTATACAAAACTTCCGTGGTCGAAGGACGAAAAGGACTATGCGGCAAGTATTACCTGGCTTGATCAATATGTGGGAAGAATACTGGATCATCTGAAAAAGAAAAAACTCGATCGTAACACACTTGTGATTTTCACCAGTGACAATGGTCCGGTCAATAACACGATGCGCTTTAATAGTTCAGGGGGACTACGTGGAATCAAACGGGACCTGTATGAAGGTGGCATTCGCGTACCCTTTATTGCCTGGTGGCCGGGAACGATTAAACCTGGCAGCGAATCCGATCACGCTTCAGCGTTTCAGGATTTTCTTCCGACGGCGTGTGAGCTCGCAGGCGTTAAAGACATACCGGAAACAGATGGGATTTCATTTGCCGGTACGCTTAAAGGTGGAAAACAACAACAACACAAAGCACTATATTTTGAAATTCATGAAAACGGTGGCGCTCAGGCAATCATCAAGGGTGAATGGAAAGCAGTAATCAGGAATATAAATACCGCTAGCCCGGCGTTACTCGAACTTTATAATCTGGAAAAGGATCCGCACGAAGCGAACAATGTGGCTGCTCAGTATCCGGATATCGCGGAGAGGCTGTCGAAATCGATAGCCGAAGCACGTGTACCTTCACCGGTGTTTGCCTTATATAACGAACGCAATTAGCTGGTAAAGAATCCTGGTTATACAGCCCTGACGCCAAGGAGTTTTGCAGCGCCTTCGTAAGCGGTCTTCTCATGGGTAAGCCATGCGGCGCCAAGTGCAGACCCGCGTGGGTGCTCCGAAAGTAATACACGCCGGTCGGGCAATTCCCGTTTAAGTATTTCCAAAAACAATGCGCTCTTGCTGAATCCTCCGACCAGTATAATGTTCCGGACTTTTTTCTGTGGATCGACCAGGTCGATTGAAAGTCGCTGCCACGAAACGAGGTCGCGCATCAGTTGATGCTGGGCTTCAGCAAAGTTTAAGAAGGCGGTGTAGTCAGTGCGTTGTGTCTGCTTTTGAGGCAGCGGCCCTGTGCCTTCCATTGCCATGGGATAAAAACGCTTTCGCGAGCCTCCGGTGGTCAGCAGACTTTTGTAAATGGATTCATCGAACATGGTCGTTTTGTGAGCGTTTTCATCAAGGCCAAAGTGCTTTGCAAGCGCACGCTGCTGAACTTCATATTCGTGACCAAGGAATATTCTGGATGCCTTCACCGGCTTTCCTTCAAATGTGAGGTAGCAAAGGCAGTCTTTTTCGAGCTCGTCTGATGTTAAGGGGTCTGCGTTAAAAGGATTAAAACAAATATTCCACGTTCCGGTCGACAACAATAAGAAAGGCTCCTTCATGGAAACGAGGTACGGCATAAGAGCCGCGGAGCTGTCGTGGACACCGGATCCCGAAATTATTTTGCGGTTACCAACATTGAACTCGAACGTAACGGGAGCTGCATCGCGCGGGAACAAACCACTTATTCCTTCGCGCACAGCCCATTCGTGGTAATCCATCGTTCGATAGTTCCATAATAACGTATGACATCCCAGTCCGGTCAGGTCGTTTAGTTTTTTTCCGGTGAGCAGGAACGGAAAGTATTGCGGAAAATGCAGAAGTGTTTTAATCCGCTTGAAATGATGCGGTTTACACTGTTTCAACCAATATGCCTGCAATCCTGAATTCAGCAGTCCCAGCCAGGGTGAGGCAGTCTCAGAACAGATGCGTGAAATCGGTCCATGATCAGATTCAAACTTCTTTTTGATTTCAGGAGGACACTTCTTAAGATAATTGTAAAATGGTAAAACAGGTTTGCCTGCATTGTCCAATCCTACAAGGCTGGCTCCGTATCCGGAAAAGTTTATGTGCGTGATATTATGCGCGGACCCGTTGACAAGCGTGCGGAATTTTTCAGTCACCCATTGTGTCAGTAAACCAAGGTCTTCGCATCCGAAGCCATCGTCGTGTTTGGTTTT
>JAEZDW010000351.1 GCA_023417955.1 Bacteroidota bacterium | reverse complement strand
AGGGAAAGGTCAGTCAGTTTTTAAGAAACCTGCAGCTCTTTCGTGAGCAAAAGCCGCTTCAAAACCGCATTGACCTCGCCCGCGGATACTGATCCTACTCACTTTTCAATGAGTTAACCGGATTTGACATCGCAGCCCTGACAGACTGGTAGCCCATCGAAAGCCATGCTACGACAAAGGCGCCAACCCCTGCAAGCAGATATATTGTTATTCCTACATGCGCCTTATACGTGTAGTTTTCAAGCCACCAGTTAACCGCAAACCAACTTAGCGGGGCCGCCAGCACAAATGCGATGACAATCAGTTTTCCAAATTCACGTGAGAGCAGGAAGACTATACTTCCGACTGATGCACCCAAAACCTTGCGGATGCCAATTTCCTTCGTACGTTGTTCTGCCGTAAAGGCAGTCAGCGCAAACAAACCGAGACATGCAATTATGATTGCGAGTCCGGCAAAGACAGCGAAGATTTGTCCTAACCGTTGCTCCGATGAATACATCCTGCCAAATGCGTCGTCGAGAAACGTGTACTGGAAGGGTTGGCCCGGTGCCATTTCTTTCCAGTTCTTTTCAAGGAGATCAATAACGGTACGGGTATCCGCTGATTGAAAGCGGAAGGACATGCCCCAGTTTGCATTTCCAAGTTCAAGGCACAACGGCGAAATATTCTGGCGCAGTGATTCAAAATGAAAATCCCCAATAACACCGACTATTGTGAACGTTTTGATTTTATCGGGGTCGATCGCTCCGTTTGCGACCTCAAACGTGCTTACGCGCTTTCCAATCGGATCCGTGAGCCCCATCTTACGCACCGCCGATTCATTAACGATCAGCGCAGATGAATCTGAAGGGAAGTCGCGCGAAAAATTGCGACCCTCTTTAATTTTCATTCCAAGGGTTTCGATGTAGTCGTAGTCAATAGTCCAATATTGCATTGACGTGAGATTTTCCTGGGTGGGTTGTGTTCCCTCGGGCCAGAACGTTGTGTCGTTTCTGCCCCACCCGGAAATCGGCAGGTAGCCCGACGTTGAAGCGTTGGTAACTACAGGGTTCGCTAGAATGCGTTCTTTGAAAGCTTCATTCTGCCCGCCAAGCACATGTGCGTCGTGAAGCACAATAACCTGGTCTTTTTCGAAGCCAAGCTTCTTGTTTTGCATGAACGAAAGTTGTCGCTGCACAGTAATCGTTCCTATGATCAGAAAAATTGATATCACAAACTGGAATACCACAAGGGCGCTGCGAATAAATCCGCTCTTCATACCGAGGGATACTTTCCCTTTGAGAACATTGACCGGCTTAAACGCTGAAAGGAAAAAAGACGGATAAACACCGGCGAGAAGTCCTACGATGAGTGCAGCAACGAGAACGATCGCAATAAAAGTGACATTCCCGACAGGAACTTCAAGTTGCCTTCCTGCAAGGAGGTTGAATCCCGGCAGAGCAAGAAAGACAATAGCGAGACCCAATACAAAAGCGAAAACACTCAACATGACCGACTCGGTGAGGAACTGCCTCACAAGATGGGAACGAAGGGACCCGAGTGCCTTGCGTACCCCAACTTCCTTCGCGCGGTTCGATGATCGCGCAGTTGAAAGGTTCATGAAATTAATACAGGCAATGCCCAGGATGAACAGCGCGATAGCTGAGAACAAATACACGTAGGTGATGTCTCCGTTTGCAGCAAGCTCCCCGGTGAGATCCGAATATAGATGAATATCAAGGAGCGGCACCAATGAAAATTCAAATTTGTTTCCGCCGTCGCGAAAAGTGCCCATATCGAATTCGCTTCCAAAGACTGCCTGCACCTGAGGTCCGACGTATGTGTCCACCATCTTTGGGAATTTCGCTTCAAAATCTTTTGCTGTCGCGCCTTCTCTGAGCAGTATATATGTATTGAAGTTGTTGCTTAACCAATTGTCCTGTTTGCTTTCCTCGAGTCCTTCCATAGAAAGCATGAAATCGTAGGTAAAATGAGTGGCTTCGGGAAGGTCAGGAAAAACGCCTGCCACTTTATACGCCTCGTCATTATCGACGATCAACGTTTGTCCGACTGCATCACCATTCGGAAAGTATTTTTCAGCGCGGCTTGCACTGATCAACAGTGAATTTGGTTCCTTCAATGCTGTTTCCGGATTACCCGATATCAACTGCAGCGGAAATACATTGAGGATGTTGTGATCCGCGAAGATGACACGGTTTTCCTTGATGTTGTCAACGGATCCTTCAGGTCGAATTAGATGTGATCCCCATGAGCGAAACCTCGTTGCAGACTCGACTTCGGGAAAGTCGCGCATCAATGCTCCGGCAACAGGTGCCGGTGCGACCGCAAGTTGATGGTGATTACCGTTAAACAATATCTCGGTGTTAAGCCGATAGATTCGATCTGCATTTGCAAAATGTCTGTCGTATGAAAGTTCGTTAAGTACGAACAAAGTAATAACCATACATGCTGCGATGCCGGTCGCCAATCCCAAAATGTTAATGGCCGTATAGAAACGGTGCTTTGCCAGGTTGCGGAAAGCGATGGTAAGATAGTTCCTGAACATAATGCGCGTTTTGTGATTTTCCTGTTGAAGCGTTTGTAATTGTGTCTTGCGTAAGCCGCCGGTGTGGCCGAAAGCTCTCAATACATCATGATATGCGTCAATGAAACGCATACCTGTTGAAAGTCGCTCTTCAACTGCCGAACAAATATGGTCGACGATCTCGTCGCGGAATCCCTCCAGCACAATGCCACGATAGGTAAGGTCGCGAATAATATAATCGATATGTTCGTTCGTGAGCTTGTTCATCGTCACACGAGTTCGACGCGAAGCACGGCAGACATTGTTCGAATGAAATCAACGAATTCAGTAACACGGTCCCTGCCAAGCGCCTTGCCTTCAGAAGTGAGCGTATAATACTTGCGGATTCTTTTACCAATTTGAACAACCTCGGTTTTTACGAGGTTTTCACTTTCCATGCGATGAAGCGTTGGATAGAGCGCCCCTTCGGTAAGAACGATCTTCCCATCGGACAACTCCTTTACGAGTTGCGTGATTTCGTAGCCGTACATCTTTCCGTGGTCGCGAAGCACCTTAAGCACGATCATTTGAAGCGTGCCTTTCAATAATTCGGGCGAATGCATAAATCCCTAATACATAATATTCTTAGGCATAAGACGCAACTACTTCGCCACAGGTTGCAGATCTTTGCAAAAAGATAATCCTGGGATCATTTCGTGTTGAAACTCAATCTGTTGATTTACGTTTCTCGTAATATAACCACTACATGTTATGACCAAGATTCATCAAAAGCACCGCATCCTGGAGTCGTTGGATGCAATGGATGAAGCGCAAATGGACAGCGTGCTGCGCTACATCAGGGGAGTCCTTGCAAAATCGGTCACGCGCGAAAGCTATGAGGACCGGCAAAAACGCGAAGCGATGCGGCAGATTCGTGAAGCGCTAAATAACAAACTGGAACGCGAGTTCTAGATAACCCCGCGCAAATTCTTCCTGGCGGTACATCGATTAGTTGTGCCTGACGTAGTTTTCCCATTTCTCCAGCACCGCCTTCATATCCTCCGGTAATTCGGAGTCAAACTCCATTCGCTTTTTTGTAATCGGATGAATAAATCCCAGTGTCTTTGCATGCAATGCCTGGCGTGGTAGCAGCTTGAAGCAGTTGTCTACGAATTGCTTGTACTTGGAGAACGTCGTCCCTTTCAGAATCTGATCGCCGCCATACATCGCATCATTGAACAGCGTATGACCAAGGTATTTCATATGGGCGCGTATCTGATGGGTACGCCCTGTTTCGAGGCGACAGGCAACGAGTGATACGTATCGATAATCCTGCAGGGTGGTATAATGCGTCACAGCATGACGACCCATTTCTCCGTCAGGAAATGCAACGGTAACCCTGCGATCTTTCAGGCTCCTGCCCACATTTACGTCAATCGTACCGCTGGGTGGGTCTGGTGCGCCCCAGACCAGCGCCCAGTACGTTCGCTCAATCGAATGATCAAAGAACTGCTTCGCGAGTCCCGTTATCGTTGCTTCATTCTT
>JAEZDW010000259.1 GCA_023417955.1 Bacteroidota bacterium | reverse complement strand
TTCTATCGACAGCTTGCCGTCGCGACCGCGTGTGGCCCGCCGGATAACTTCACTTTCAATCTGCGCAAAGGTCAGCTGATCCGCATTGCGAATTACTGGGACGACGAGACCCCGCGGGGTTGATACCGCTATGGAGACGTCACAGTAATCGTGATAAATGACTTCGTCTTTATCGATCGAAGCGTTTACTGCGGGGAACTCTTTAAGCGCGGCACAAACTGCTTTTGTGAAGAAGGACATGAATCCCAATCCCACGCCGTACTTCTCTTTGAACTGATCTTTATAACGACTGCGCAGGTCCATGACAGGTTTCATGTCAACCTCGTTGAACGTAGTCAGCATAGCTGTTTCGTTCTTGACAGAGACGAGCCTTTTTGCGATGGTTCTGCGAAGGGACGTCATCTTTTCGCGGCGCTCCGTACGCTCACCCGGAACGGAAGGTACTGCTGCCGGTGCTTTGGAAGTTTCCGGTTTTGGAGTCTGAGCTTTCTGCGCATCTTCCTTGGTGATGCGACCACCGACGCCTGAACCCTGGACCTGCCCGGTCTTTATTCCTTTTTCGTCAAGTATTTTGGCAGCTGCAGGTGACGGGTGACCGGCTGCATAGCTTGCGTCACTCTTCTGCGGTGTTTCGGTGGTAGTCGGTGTCTGGGCGCCCGAGCTTTGCGCTGAAACGCCTTCCATCACCTCAATCCTGCAAATCAATCCACCGATCGGTAACGTGTCTTTTTCCTTCGCAACGATGCGCAGGATTCCGGAAGCTTCTGCAGGTAGCTCAAAGGTTGCCTTATCAGATTCAACTTCAGCAATCACCTCGTCAAGACGAACCAGATCGCCGTCTTTTTTGAGCCAAGTTGAAATTGTCACTTCTGTGATAGACTCTCCTACCGCGGGAACTTTCATTTCCTTAACCTCGCCAGTTGCCTTTGGTCCCTCTTCTTTGGATTGAGACTGAGGTTTTGGCGTTGAAGATGATGATGATGCAGCTGCTTTGCCATCGTCGCTGATTTCGCAGATGACTTCACCAATGGGTACTGTATCACCCTGCTGTCGCAGAATCTTAAGCGTGCCTGCCTGTTGCGCGGTGAGCTCGAATGTTGCTTTATCTGATTCCAGTTCCGCGATTACCTCATCCAACTGCACGACATCGCCATCCTTCTTTAGCCAGTTCGCAATCGTAACTTCTGAAATCGATTCACCCACTGTGGGGACTTTGACTTGTAATGCCATTAAGTTTTGCAGTTTAGTGTTTAATACCGGCACGCAGGCGCGGCCGTCAATTTTTCGTTATTAGATTTCAAATGCTTTCTGAATGATCTTATCCTGTTCAAGCTTGTGAACTTTCGAATACCCTGTCGCCGGTGATGCACTTGCTTTCCGTGAAACATAGGCGATGTCGTACTTCGGCATCATGCGCTGAACGTATGCCTGGTATCCCATGTTAGACGGTTCTTCCTGAGCCCAGACAAGTTTCGCATCTTTGTATTGTTTCAACACGGCCTTCAGATGTTTTTCCGGAAATGGCGCAAGTTGCTCGAGGCGGATAACCGCAGTGTCCTTGGTCTTCCGCTTTTGTTGCGCTTCAATCAGATCAAAATAAATTTTGCCGCTACACATGATGACGCGATTCACATCTTTAGCGGTCACGCGCGGATCGTCAAGCACTTCTTTAAATCCACCATTGGTGAAATCCTCTAATGGAGAGATCACACCGGGGTGACGCAGCAGAGACTTCGGCGAAAACACAATACATGGTTTCCGGAAGAACCACATCACCTGTCGACGCAGCAAGTGGAAGAAGTTTGCCGGAGTCGTCGGGTTGGCGATGATCATATTGTATTCGGCATACAATTGAAGGAATCGCTCAGGCCGTGCACTGGAGTGTTCGGGGCCCTGGCCTTCGTAGCCATGAGGCAGCAGCATCACGAGTCCGTTCATTCGCTGCCATTTCGATTCGGCACTTGAAAGGAACTGGTCGATTATGACCTGGGCACCATTGACAAAGTCACCGAACTGTGCTTCCCAGATCACCAATGCGCGAGGCGATGACATTGCATATCCGTATTCATAACCAAGCACGCCAAACTCTGACAGCAGCGAGTTATAAATATGGAACTTCGCCTGCGTCTTGTCCATTTGGTCGAGACCGCAGTATGCTTCGTTGGTATTGGCGTCGAAGAAATAGGCATGGCGATGTGAGAACGTGCCGCGCTTAACGTCCTGACCCGACATTCGTACAGGAGTTTTTTCCAGCAGCAGTGAACCGTAAGCGAGCAATTCGGCTTCAGCCCAGCCAAGAATCTTCTCTTCGAAGAATGCGGAGTTACGATCGCGGAGCAACTTTTCAATTTGCTTCAGCGGTTTGAATCCTTCAGGAATGGTTGTGAGTGCCTTTGCTACTTTATTAATGACATCCTGTTTGACGGAAGTATCCGGATTGGTTTCGAAGTCCTCAGGCTTAGCGAAATGCATTTGCTCCCACTCTTCCTCAATCTTCTGCGGCTTATAAGGCAGAGGCTTTTGCTTAACTTCATTGAGGCGATCCTGAAGCTGATTTCGAAAATTCTTATCAAGTTCTTCAGCAAGCGCCGCATCCATTTGTCCGCCCTCAACGAGTTTCTTGACATATACCTCGCGGGGGTTGGGGTGTTTGGCAATTATGTTGTACAGCTTCGGCTGCGTGAATTTTGGTTCATCGCTTTCGTTGTGCCCGTGGCGTCTGTAGCAAAGCAGATCAATAAATATATCCTTCTTATACCGCACCCGGTATTCGACGGCGAGGTTCGCAGCAAAACATACGGCTTCTGCATCATCACCGTTGACGTGAAGTACGGGCGCGTCAACAATCTTCGCGATGTCTGTACAGTAGATGCTGGTACGCGCATCGTCGTAGTCGGTCGTGAATCCAACCTGGTTGTTGATCACAAAGTGAATTGTTCCGCCGGTTGTGTAGCCGGGAAGGCCTGACATCTGCACAACTTCGTAGACAATACCCTGTCCTGCCACAGCAGCGTCACCATGTATGAGAACGGCCATTCCTTTGGCGACGTCACCTCTATATTCGTCGTCGATCTGGCCGCGGGTATAACCCAGTACGAGCGGATCAACCGCTTCAAGGTGCGACGGGTTAGGTGTGAGCTTTACATAAATTTTCTTACCGGAAGGCGTGCTTATGTGGCTGGAGTATCCAAGGTGATACTTGACGTCACCATCTCCCATCGTTTGTTCCGGGCTAACGTTACCTTCGAATTCAGTAAAGATTTGTTCGTATGTTTTGCCAAGGATGTTAGTCAGTACGTTGAGGCGGCCGCGGTGAGCCATACCGATTACGACTTCTTTAACATCAAGTTCTGCAGCCTTGTTGATGATTGTCTGCAGCGCCGGAATTGTATTCTCACCTCCTTCAAGGGAGAATCTCTTTTGGCCAATAAACTTTGTGTGAAGGAAGTTTTCAAAAACGACAGCCTCGTTCAGCTTCGAAAGAATCTTCTTCTTTTCGTCCTGGCTGGGATTGTAGGCATAATATTCCTTTTCGATTTTCTCATGCAGCCAGGCACGAATTTCATCATCACGGATGAAGTTGTGTTCGAACCCGATGGGGCCGAGGTAAACCGCCTGAAGTTTTTCGATAATCTTGCGGAGCGTGGACCGGGGCATTCCGATTTCGGAAGCGACGTCGAATTCGGTGTCCAGGTCTGCATCGGTTAACCCGACGCTTGTGTGATCCAGGTTGACGTTGTGATTCCGCCGTTCGCGAACGGGGTTCGTCTTCGACTTCAAATGGCCGAAAGACCGGTAGTGGAAGATGAGGTTTCGAACCTGGGTCTCTTTGATAGAATGAGACTCTTCACCAGCGGACACGGTGTGACCGTTTTCGCCGTATCGTTGTTGAGAGAATTCAAACCCTTCAAAGAACTTTTGCCATGAGGGGTCCACGGAGGTTGGATCAGATTTGTAATTTTGATACATCTGGTCGAGGTACCCCACGTCTGCATTGGAGATATATGAATAC
>JAEZDW010000254.1 GCA_023417955.1 Bacteroidota bacterium | reverse complement strand
CGGGACGCTGTTCTTCCACGGACGCCTCATCGGACGGTGGTGCAGGTTCTTCTTTTTTACGCGGCTCAGGCAACTCAATCTTGCCCAAAACCTTGAGCCCTTTGAGTTCAACCTTGGGGGCTTTTATAACGCCACCCACCTCGTTTAATACGGTCGACTGTTCCTCGCTTACGGGCTGTGACTGTTGTTCTGATATCTTCGGCTCTTCAATTAACTGCGACACCACGGGTTCGACTGTTTCTGTTTCAACAGACTCATTTGCCGGCGGTTCATTTACGCTTATTTCTTGTTGTTGAGAATTCTGCTCCAGGCTCTGAGGTGCATAATGAGCGATCACAATCGTTAGCGCTTCGCCTTCAACCTTAGCATTTGCCGAAGGTTCCAATGCGATATTATGCCTGGCAAGAAGGTCAACGATTTCCGCAGGAAGTACTGAAAATTTTCGCGACAACTGTGCTAGTCTCATTCGGTATTTTTTGCGCGCGTAAATATATTATCCAATGCGCACAATTAAAAACCGGCCTACAGTGCCTTTACCACGCGAAATGGAAACAACAGTATACCACTAATGAGTTTGAAGATAACCTCCAGTGTGAAGCCGACAATCCGGAATGGGAGCAGAATAAGCCACACAAGTGGAAACAAAACTATTAACACCAGTGCCAGTGGCCAGCACAAAACAAAAAGGATACACCAGAGAATTAAAGCGATGAGTGTTTTCATAGTTGCCAGTATACGCTGAGGTCATCAAATAAGATTCCAGAATCATAAATGCCATTATTTATGCGGTTCATCAACATCGGCAGTATCGGGCCATTCATTTCTGAACACATCGATGCGCGGAAATGCACACTGGAAACGCTTAACACCAGGAATGGATGCAAGTATGAACGTCTAAACGTAAAAGATGAAAAAATGTCAGATTGTTTCGAAAAAAACAGTTGCTAACTAAGTTTGATGAAGCCGGTTTCAGGCCGGGAAAATCGGAAGAAGAGTGGAGGGAGAGTGGACAGAGAGTGGACAGAGAGTGGAGGATGACCGGAGAATTCAGGTCGGATCAGGGTCATACCACTATTAGCGCCATTATGTCATTGCGGTAAAAAAAAGGCTGCATTTTGTACGGAGCCCTGAGCAATCAAATTTGATTAAAAAAAACTTGCACTTCGCCGGACTTGCAGCATGACAAGCTTCAATTAGTCCTCAACGAGCAAGCTGCCCGAGAACATTCCACAGTTGACCAGCAACTACTCCAGGCTTACTGTTATTCGAGATACAGCTGCCACAGCCTTTGCACGCGCCTCTTCAATGTTTTCGCCACGTGCGAGACACACACCCATTCTTCGTTCACCTTTCACTTCTGGCTTGCCAAAGAGGCGTAGCTGTGTATCCGGCTCTGACAGTGCGTCGTCGATACCGGCATACGTAAGGTTGGATGAATTGCCTTCAACCAGGAGCACGCATGACGCCGATGGTCCCAGTTGTCGTATTGCAGGAATCGGAAGACCAAGGATCGCACGAACGTGCAATGCAAACTCAGAAAGATCTTGTGAGATCATTGTTACCATACCCGTATCGTGCGGGCGCGGAGATACTTCACTGAAGTAAACGTCGTCACCCTTGATAAAAAATTCCACGCCGAATATTCCTTTTCCTCCCAATGCGTTCACAACGAAGGCGGCGATCTCGTGTGCCCTCTGAAGAGCAAGCTGACTCATCGGATGCGGTTGCCACGATTCACGATAATCACCGCGTTCCTGCCGATGACCAATAGGCGCACAAAAGCTGACGCCACCGACGTGTCTGATTGTAAGCAACGTGATTTCGTAGTCAAATGAAATAAACCCTTCCACAATAACGCGTCCATTCTTCGCCCTTCCTCCCTCCTGCGCGTAGGTCCACGCGTGTTCAATCTCCTTCTCACTTCGCACAATGCTTTGCCCCTTTCCTGAAGAACTCATGATGGGCTTGACGACACAAGGCACTCCCACTTCACGAATTGCTTGTACGTAGTCGTCATAGTTGTCAGCAAAACGATAGGGTGATGTTTGGATGTCCAGAGTCTCTGCTGCGAGTCGGCGGATACCCTCGCGATTCATAGTGAGACGCGCAGCATTTGCAGTCGGCACCACATTGAAGCCCTCCTTTTCAAGCTCCACCAAAGTATCGGTTGCAATCGCTTCGACTTCCGGAACTATGAATGTTGGTTTTTCTTTTAAGATAACGTCACGCAATGCCGCACCGTCAAGCATCTGTACGACATAATTTCGATGTGCGACCTGCATAGCAGGAGCATTTGGATATCGATCCACAGCGATCGTTTCTACACCATAGCGTTGAAACTCGAGTACTACTTCTTTTCCCAGTTCACCTGCCCCAAGTAGCATGACTTTCGTCGCCGATGATGTTAATGGCGTACCAATTTTTACAGTGTTCATAGAGCCGACAGGGTTCGCAGCAAACATAATCAAAAGCCATGTTCAGGGGAGCTATGGTAGGACAGGAACTTTTTGCTCGACGAATTGCTTTATCACTCGGTATGCAGCCAAAACCTTATGTAATGTTTCGGCTGTTTTTACCGGAAAAAATAAAAATCTTTTTATAGTGCGTTTCGCAACGTCCAGGAAGGCATCCAAGACCAAAAAAATTGAATCACAAAAACGCGTTTTTTGTGTTCAAAAGACCAATAATTGAGACCAATACAAAAAATCCGGAAACAAAAAAATCAAACTTTCGGGGCGAAACCACGTATCTTTGTATTGTAATCAAATGAATACGAATTAGCGGGAATTTTGATAAAAACAACAAGGCATAAACCTCTCAATGCCTTTAGATAGCGCAGGACTGGTTAGTTATCCGGCGCACATGTTAAACTAAAATATCCAACATGAAACGTTTGTTACTGGTAGTGGGAGTTGTTCTAACCATCGGATTATTAGGTACCGGGTTTGTGCGGAAAGGCAGTGCTGAAAGCATCGATCAAAAAAGACCCTGTGCCGGCTATGTTGTAATCGAAGTCGATAAAGGCATTGATTGTAACGGTGACACGATCCGCCTGGTTAAGAAACATGGATTCTTTGAAATCGCATCAACACAGGACTAAATTAATTGACACACCATTGCAACGAAGGCCACCGTTTGGTGGCCTTCGTCATTTTATAGCATTTCGTTTTAAATCGAATAATCCGGAAACCCAAAATCCAGGTAGCCGCAGCGGAATCTGACGATATCAAACGATTGCCGTAATTCACAACCAATGATCAAAAATTACAGAATTGACTATTTTTGGATGAGTTATGGCAACAATTACCTATTCGACGAAAATTGAAAAGTTTGCCAGCAAGGGAGAGAAATCCGGTTGGTCATACATCACAATTTCCTCCACACAAGCGGGAAAACTAAAACCAAAGTCGAAGGTTTCCTTTCGCGTAAAAGGCAGGCTCGACGACGTACCCCTCAAGCAGGTAGCTCTTCTCCCAATGGGCGACGGAAGTTTTATCCTGCCGGTAAATGCATCCATGCGGAAGGCGTTGGGTAAGAAGGCAGGCGATAGCGTTAAGGTAGAACTCGCCGCCGATGAACGCCCATTGCGCGTATCAAAAGATTTTCTCGTTTGCCTCAAAGACGACGAAAGAGCGCACACGTTCTTTCAAACATTACCCAGATCACATCAGTTGTATTTCAGTAAGTGGATTGACAGCGCGAAGACGGATGCCACAAAATCGAAGCGCATAACCATGGCGGTTATAGGACTCTCACAGCAGCAGGGCTTTGGTGAAATGATCCGCGCCAACAAAAATAAACCGTTATAGCGGCTTTTGACGCCACTGCTTCTTCTCCGACACTTGCTTCTTCCTGCGTATGCGCTTGTCTTTCGACGCCTTTGTCGGCTTAGTGGGCTTGCGCTTCTTTCTGCGTGTGAATGCTTTAATCAGCAGACGATCCAGTTTAACAACCACAGCCTCACGATTCTGAAGTTGCGACCTGCTTTCCTGCGCGTCGATCAGTAAATCACCGTCCTTCGTTATATACGTACCGAGTTTCTGCCTGATGATTTCTTTTTCCTCATCGGTGAGTATTCACGAATTGTCGACATGAAAGCGAAGTGTAACCCGCGTACTTACTTTATTGACGTTCTGCCCGCCGGGACCACTGCTCCGCGACGTCGTGAAGGTAAGTTCGGGTGCCAATAATGCTGCATTTAATCGTGTTGCCATAGTGCATTCTCAAAAATCCATCGACATCGGATCGTCATAAACGAATGTGTACTCCAGTTCCCGCCTCAGTTTGTCACTAATCACGTACCTGGCATCGGTTGTACGGGGCTCCACAAAAACAGGTGGTGCCAGTGCAAGAAGATCGGAAGCGTATGAATAAAACTTCTCTCTTGTCGGATGAAGGTCGCTGCATGCATTGTACACGCCGCTTCGCACATCTTGCTTAATGACCTGTTCTATGATTCCAATGCAATCGCGCTGATGTATGAGGTTAACAGGATCGTCCGCGCCCGTTACAGTTTTTCCTGAAAGAAATCTGCCAGGGTGCCGCAGTGGTCCAACCAAACCGGCGAACCGGATTACGACGGTATTAAATGATGATTCCTCAAGGAAAAGCCGTTCTATACGAAACGACAGGCTCGACGGATCAGCATCTTCTTCAATTACACCACCTGTCCTTCCCTGATAAACGGATGTTGCACTCAGGAATATTATTGCACCTGCTTCTCCCCGACGGCAAAGGTCCACGGTCTTTACCATCTGCGAAAAAAAGGCGGTTGCATCCCCGGTCTTTCGTTTTGGTGGTACACTTACAATGAGATAATCGCATGTAAAAAAATCCCTGGCATCCGTCACTGTAGAAAGGTCTATGAGATACGGATCAATACCTGATTGAACGAGGACCTTGAGATTTTCCTCCTGCGTTGTCGAACCTTTAACCGAATGCCCGGAAGCGAGCAGGGACACTGCCAACGGTTTACCCAGCCATCCGCATCCAAGTATACTAACCTTCTTATTCACCATATCATGAGACTACGCTGTGGCGTTGCAGGCATCCAATTTATTAAAGTTATTCATTGCCAGACAGGCTATCATAAAAACACATCTGAAAATGATCCGAACATTAGGCATTATACTGACGATTATCGGAATGGCCGGCCTCATTATCGGCGTTCTTGGCATTTTCGGACAAAGTCTCGTGGCTCTCAGTCCCTGGGCGTTGGCAATCCTGGGATTGATTTTCTTCTCTTCGGGAATCGGATTGCTGAAGCGACACAGATCCTGAGAATCGCTTCCATACGACACCACTCCCCTTTACACGCTTCAGCTCCGCGACGATGATGATACTCACTATGACAAGCAGGCTCCATGATGTAATTTTGTGCCACCCGACCATCTTCCAACCTTTATGCTGATAGGCATACTGCCACGCACCAAAGAAAGTCGCAATATTTTCCGCAAGCCAGATAAAAAAACCAACAGCGAGGAAAGAAAGCAGCGCGTGTATACGATACCGGTATCCGTTCAGCTCAAATGAAAAAGATGCCTTGCGAAAAACGAAAAGCAATATGATTACGAGATACACGCGAAGGTCCGGGACGTATGCGTTCGTAAAGAAATTGCCATAGATAAGAACCGCGCAGACGACTGAAGCAAAAAAACCCGGCCATGCTTCAGTTCTAAGGTCGAGATTTCTCCACGCCTGACAAATGTAACTGCCAACACTTGCATACATGAACCCTGCGTACAAAGGCACACCGAAAAACTTTGTGTACGCCGCTTCGGGATAAGACCACGATCCATGAAGGACTTTAAACCATTCAAGACACACACCAAGAACATGGAAGAGACAAATTACGAGCAGTTCATCACGTGTCTCCATTCCGGATCGATACATCGCATATTGTACTACGATCATCAGGATCAGGAGAAAGTCGTATCGCGGGATTGTATCCGGAACAAAATGCGAGAGAGCCAGCGATGAAAATATAATTACAGGAAAAACACATGAAATCGCCTGCAGGTAGCCGAATAACAGAAACTGCTTTAAGAAAAGGTGACGTGGCGACACGGCTCCGTCAAGGTTCAATTGATTACATATCGCCCGGTGTACACGCTTTACTATCATAACTCACAACGGCATGGTTGCGTAAGGTACGCTATTTTTGGTGATCTGGTTGCATAAAAGCGTTGACAGATTCTCTCAACGTGGATCCTACACCAACAACTAAGTCAATTGTCAAGCGCGCGCACCTGCGCCATGTATTCCCGCGGCAGGATGAGTTTTTTTAAATGCCAGTCCAGCCTGAACTTTGCAAAAACTTTGTAAAGAACAATTAAGATAGCAAACAAAAAGGAACGTGATAAAGACAATTGTTTGGCTACATTCTCTGGCACAATTTGTCCTTGTCCTGCACGGAGAATAAAATATCTGATTGGCCCAAGATGTTTCTTGTATTGGCGATACAAGTCTGCTGAGTAATCGGAGTACGCCAGATTATTTTCGAGGTGTTGTTTGCGGTCTTCAATCCAATCGTGGTATGATATGGGTAAGCCCTCAAGTCCCATACGTACCCCTACACGCCGAAAGACTTCAAACACTTCAACTTTTTCAGTTTCAGTAAGGCGTCTATGCAGCAATTGCCACGAACGGATGGAATAGTCAATCAACATGTATAGCACGTCGCGATATGCCCATGCAGGAATGCGATAACCTCGCTTCTCTTCTACTATCTGGTGAATTCGCGCCATGTTATCAATAACTGCATTAGCCTCCGGTTCTGAAGAAAAGACAATTTTCCGCGCGTATGTCACGGTCGAAAAGAGTCTGCCAAGCGGATCGGCGGGCAGTCTGCCCGTGAAATAGAGCCAGTCAACGGCTTTGTTTAGCGCGAACTCAGCCGCGGCGCCGGCAAAAATGAAGAGGATAGTATCCGTATTGCCCCATATCTTTCTTACGACAGAATCACGCGACACAAAAGGTTGCATAGGCCTTACCATTAACGGCTCGATTCCAAAGGTACGAATAAGGTCTTCTTTGGAGAACCTACTTGTCGGGAAAATCATTCCCATCCCGACCCATTTCGCCGTTGCCTACGCCTTCATCGGCATCCTCATCCGTCTCGCTGGCACTCAGGTCCTCATCGTCAACTACGCCGCCAAAAAACTCATCTGTTTCATCTTCGAGTTCCCGCAGTTTGGCTTTCTCGCGTTGCCTGGCAGCATCACCCGTTGGTTTATCCGAATTTCTGTTTTCCATATAGCTGACAATTGAAGAACTTTGTGCCAGCGCATTGGCAAACTATTGTCTCCCGCCAATGGTTATACATACAAACCCGTGGAACATGAGAATTTTGACTATGTTACTATTTTCGAATATGATTTTACTAGCGTCCTGTGGCGGACAAACAAAAGGTACTCCTGACCAGGGTATTACCGACAGCAAAGTGATATCGCGCTCCGAGGCTGAGTGGAAAGAAATGCTTACTCCCGAACAATTTCACATCCTGCGTGAAAAGGGCACGGACAGACCCTTTACCGGTAAGTATTACAAAACCAATGACGAGGGCGTTTATTCGTGTGCAGCCTGCGGAAATGAACTCTTTACCTCCGACATGAAGTTCGATTCGGATTGCGGCTGGCCCAGTTTTGACAAAGCATTGGAAGGTGGAAAGATCAAGACCGCTGTGGATCGCTCCTATGGCATGATACGAACGGAAATCATGTGCGCCCGTTGTGGTGGGCATCTCGGACACCTTTTTGAAGACGGCCCTACTGAAACGGGGCTTCGGTACTGCGTGAATTCCACGTCGCTTAATTTCGTACGCGAAAAATAATTGCAGTTTCTGCCGCAGATTATGGTATTTACATAGCGACTTCGACGGTAACCTCAACCATGCTGCACTGTGCTTCGTTAATAGCAGGGACCAACAAACCCTGAGATATGAAGAAGCCAACCCTCCTCATTGCGGTGCTGCTGCCATGGGTCGCATGCACTCAAAGCCATCCTGAACGATCTGTCGGAGGCCGTTGTGAAAACTGTGAGCTGCTCTATTCAGGCATTCCGGTGAACATCCAGTCTAACAGTCGCATTGCGCCCGAAGACGAACCTGGTGAGGCACTCACGATAAAAGGGACGGTTTTCCATAAAGACGGTAAGACGCCGGCAAAGAATGTGATTGTGTATTTGTATCACACGGACGTCAATGGCGTTTATCCACGCGACAACGGTCAACCTTCCGGAAACGTGCATGGTCGTTTACGGGGCTGGGTAAAAACCGACGCAAAAGGAGCGTACAGCTTCACGACCATACGTCCTGCCTCATATCCAAATAGTCGCGCACCGCAGCACATTCATGTTATTATCAAAGAGGACGGCATTGCTCCTTACTGGATTGACGAATATCTCTTCGAAGACGACCCATACCTCACAGCTGAGGAAAAATCAAGACAGGAAAAACGCGGTGGATCAGGAATCATACGTCTGACGAAAAATACTCAA
>JAEZDW010000216.1 GCA_023417955.1 Bacteroidota bacterium | reverse complement strand
GAGTCGGAGTCCTCTGACAAAATCTTTCGCACATCTGCGCGGGTCAGGACGTCATTATACGCCTTTTCAGTATACTTCTTGATTTCCAACTTCCGGCAAAGCCACCGGTATGCATCATTTGATAAGAGGGAACTATCAAACAACGAGTCGAGAAAATTCTTTTCTAAGTCGACCTCAGCTGCAAATTTTAACTGAGCATCGGCCTTGATTTTGTCAACTTGACCGAGTATTCCCTTGCGTTCTCCTTCTTGCTCTTTGTCATTTGAGTTGTATGTTATAAATAGGAATGGCATTATGACTTTTATCAAGGCAGGATAGTCGTTGCCGCTAACAAATTCCCGGTGCTTCAAGTCGTAGTTTGTCTCGAACTCGGAAGTATTTCGATTTATTACCTTAGCAAAAGGAATTTTATCCCTGTACGTAAAGAGGATAGTGTCGCCTTTTCGGAATTCATAATCAAAGTTGTCGATTCCCCTTACACTATGTCGAAATTCAATTCCCAGGCTATTGCAATGTACTCTAACCGTGTCGGTCGTTCCTGTTTTTGGCTTAATAACCCTTTGTATCAGGTTATCATCGTAATATCTCAATTCAGGTGTGGCAGGTGTATATGCTGAGCCTTTCGTATCATTCAACTGTATTAAATAGGGTTCAGGAAAATCCTCGAAAATCAGCACTATTTGATTTGGGCTGATGTTCCTTGCACCACTTTCGTTCCTCTCCATCCGACATGAAGTCAGGAGAATGAATATAAACAGAACAAAAACAGATATTCTCATTAGTTTCGTGGCTATGGTTTGCATATAGCATATTCGGGCAACCATTGTTCACACCTCCTCCTGCGATTAATGGCCTGTCCGGAAAACCGATCCATTCTTATGTTAATTTATAATGATTTACTTTCAAAGAAAACTAAAGGCAAGAGTCACTTATGCGTTACCGACCCCGATTTATTCTCCGCCTTCGTCTGTAAACTATTGTCCCAATTGTCACAGCAACAGCAGTAACGATTGATGTTCCTATCAGGTATTCTTCTCGCCGAGCCTTATTTCTCAGATAATCTTTTACCTCGTCCGGAAGCAAGAAGCTGGAGGTAAACGTGTCGGATTTAGTACCGTCAGGTGAAAAAGTGATGGTAAATTTTCGTCTCGATTCGATAGCTGACAGGTTTCTGGACTCATATTTCAAATCATAGAAGGACTGAATCTCGTTGCTAATTCGGGAGTATATCTCCTGAAATGACTCAGACGTGCGCGTATAAATGAACTGGCCATGTGTCATGTCCGCTATCATTTGCAGGGTATCTTTGTTGACATTTCCTAATCCAATTATATAAACAGGTATTTCGAGCAGAACTGCACTGTCCACCACTTCCCTCCAACTTGATTTGGATTTATTGTTCTGTCCGTCGGTAAGGGTAACTAAAACATTCACCCCGTTATCAGCGTTCAATTCGTTCAGGCCAGCCAACATTGCATCATACAATGCAGTTAAACCGCCCGCCTCCATCCTGTTGATTACCGAATCGATCTTTTCCTTTTCATTTGTCAATGGCAGGATTTCGGCGACTTCAGACGAAAATCCAACGATACTAATATAGTCCTTATTGAAGTTAAAACTGCCGGCAAACTCCTTTGTAGAGGCCCTGGCATTGTCAATTGGTGATACATAATTCTCAGGTAACAAAAACTCAAACGTGGCAGTGTCATAAGAAAATAATGGTTCCCCATTCTCGCTATAAAGAAGAGAGTTATCTTCCATCATCGACCCGGAATGATCTATTACGATTCCAATGTTAATGGGTTTATTTCTTGATATCGGAACCAGGGATTTGACGTATGATTCCTTCGCATCTTCTGTTACCGTAAAATCTTCCTTCTTAAGATTCCACAACGGGTCTCCATAAGCGTTGTGTGCTTTGAAAACAATTGAGATTACAGGAAAGGAGTCCGGTGAAACATTAATGACCGAAAACTCAATCGAATCCCGGGCCCTAAGATCTCCCTTCACATACTTTTGTCCGAACGCAGGGAAACACAATAGAAAACAGATTACTGCGGCGGATAACGTTATACGCACAAACATACGAGTACCAGATTTCACCTACAATTCGCCATCTGGCCAAAAGTCACAATAATTTCGTTCGCCAATGAAGTCCTTCTATCGAACCCAATCCTCAAATACAACTATATATTCGTCGATCGATCGCCAGGCTCTACCATAGGACCTTGCAAAGCTCACAAGCAAACTATTTCCACTTCTAACATTTCTTAAAACTATCGCGAGTTACCAATCCAGCCGACACAACAGTCTTCGGTCACATAAGCCAAACTTCAATGTGCGGATAGCCAGTATTGTTCGTTCAGAACGAATACCTCATCATTCGCATCTGCAGCTGCACAATATTTATAAGATTGAAGCGCGTCGTTGGTTCGCGTCTCAAAGCAAGCAGTTAATAAGAGAAGAAATAAAACTGTTAGGGCACAGAGGTGGATGTGTCTTTTACGCATGGCTTACAACGAATAGATATCAGTCATTCCTGGTCCACAGGCGAATGATGCGCTAGATAATGTGTTGCGCTTCTGCTGCAACGACGCAGCAGGAGCGAAATTATATCGATACGCCCCAAACTCATTGGCTAATGGATATCGAATGGGGCTGTAATGCTCCAAGATGGCATTGTAAACCTACCTGAATTCTCCGGTCATTGTCCACTCTCCGTCCACTCTCTGTCCAGTCTCCGTCCACTCTCTGTCCAGTCTCCTCCACTCTGGGTCTTCTTACCGTGCGAATGACTTCCGTTGATTGTTGCACCATTGATTGCGGTTCACTACCTGATTTTTTAGGTGCCTCGTGATG
The DNA here is from genome assembly GCA_023417955.1 of Bacteroidota bacterium. Taxonomy (GTDB): domain Bacteria; phylum Bacteroidota; class Bacteroidia; order Cytophagales; family Cyclobacteriaceae; genus Ohtaekwangia. The sequence goes on along the minus strand of JAEZDW010000216.1, from coordinate 5,534 downwards.
CTTATTTCTGACACTATTACACACAACAGCGGCGTGCATAAAACATCAAACGGTACTGCTCGACCCGATGTTCCATACACGCCGCGTAAATGGCCACAGCCACTGTGAATCTTACAAATGCCGCGGACTACAAATTAGCACCAGGAGTAACGAATTTCATCAACTCCCGATCGTGATTATTTACAATCTTGCTTTCGTTGTCAAAATACATGGTAACCCCGTTTTCCGGAGTGTAGGTATCCCACTTCGGCAGCGCGCCTTCAACGTTGGGGTTACCGGACTTAACGAAGTTTATCCAGGCAGAGCTCATCTTGTCAGCAAGAGCCCACGCTTCTTCCGAAGTACCTGTCCAGTCTGCTCTCAGGTCAAGTGTGTTGAATGCAAGCGGGATGTCCAAACCATGGAAAGAACCTTTCGACGCACTGTCAACAGGACTCTTCCACGCCAGGAAATAAACATACAGGGGTGCACTCGACTCTGCTGCTCTCGCATCTGCTGTGCGTATCGTGTACGGTCTGAATATCTTGTCAACAGAAAGCAGATCCTGCGGCGTATAGTCTGGGTACGCATTCGCAAACAGGGAAACGTATTCATCCGTCTTGTCACCATAGTCTTTTGCAAGTCGCTCTTTGGCTTGTTCCAGCGTCAGAGTCTTTTCGCCGTAGGCTACAGGCATCAGCTCGTTCAAGGTGGAGCCTATCATAACAGGGATGTCTTTTGAAATGTCCGCAAATCCGGGGCTAAATGGCTGCTGAACCAAAACATCACCATCGGCAGAAGGCGCAAAGCCAAACATGGTTGGGGAGCCGGGTCTTCTTGGACCACCGGCAAGTTTTGTTATGGCCTCATTGCCTGCTTTTACAAGATCTGGATAAGGAATCGTGTCAAGTTTTTCGACTTCTTCTGGTGTAAGCCCCAGCGTTTCAAGTACCGCCAGCCCCAGTGCCTGTGATTTCTCTTTGGTCATTGTGTTCAGCAGGGTTCCGCTTTGAATGATTGCCTTGTGGAACAAACCTTTTGCCGGGGGCATACACATAAGCGTGCCTACTTTTCCGCCGCCTCCCGACTCGCCCACAATGGTTACGTCAGATGGATCGCCACCAAATTTCTCGATGTTCTTCTTAGTCCACTCCAACGCTTTCACAATGTCGAGCATACCGACATTTGCGGAGTGCGCGTACTTCTCACCACAGGCTGACAAATCGAGAAAACCAAGAATGTTCAAGCGGTGGTTTACGGATACCATAACGATATCCCCTTTCCGGGCCAACGCTTCGCCATAGGTCATGGGGTCGTTGCTGGCGCCAACGTGGAAGCCTCCGCCGTGCAACCATACCATTACGGGCCGTTTCTTGCCGTCGTTAATGCCTTGTGTCCAGACATTCAGGCTAAACAGTTCTTTTTCGTTTTGAACGGAATCAGGATACCAGGGAACTACCTGCCGGGCTACCGGCCCAAACTTGGTGCATTCGCGCACGCCGTCCCAGCTATCCGGATCCTGCGGCGGCATAAATCGCTCTGCCTTCGCATAGGGTATCCCTTTAAATGCGTATACATTGTCGTTAAAACTGCCAGATACATCGCCCGCGGTGGTCTTCACGACCTGCGCCTGCGTGGTGTCGGTCTCCGTCTTACAACCAGTAAGACATAATCCGGCGGTAATCAAAAAGAGGGAAAGAGAGTCTTTCAATAATCTCATAGGTTAATATTGGGTCTTAGTTTTTACTGTGCTTAAAATAATGTAAAAAGTTGATAATCCAGTGCTTCAAACTTGTAAGCGGTTATGTTTCTAAATACCGCGCAACGCTTTGGATATGCGAATGATTGTTAGGATGAGTTTATCAGAAGTTACGTAATGCAAAGGAATTCTGTGAACGACGTTTCTAATTTATAATTTCTGATTTATAATTGGTGGGACTTAATCCTTTTCGCGCTCCTTCGCGCCATGGCGTCATTGCGGTGAGAAAGAGTGTTCTGCATTCAGAACCGTAAACGTTCAAGTTATGCTACACGAACTCGCAGCTTGCAGGTCGAAGCGCTCGAAGCTCGCAACTGAAGTCTACTCATGTCAATAGCAGCTGCAGTCAGATGCCAGCTGCCAGAAGACAGCTTCTCAGTACTAACTTCGGTCCGTCGTAGCGATTTTGCTCGCCCCGGTCCTTCGCTCGCTGCTGGCCTGCGCACTTGCGGTGCTCAGGATCCGGGTTCGCCTTTTTTAATTTTCGTTCAGAACCGTAAACATTCAAGTTGAGCAAAACGAACTTGCAGCTCGAAGCTAAACCACTCATGTCAATAGCAGTTGCGGCTAGTAGCCAGATGCCAGTTGCCAGAGGCTATTATTTGCAGCCGCCAGGGGCTATTCCGAGTCCTTGCGGAGAAAACGACCGCCACACAGAATCAAATAAGCCCGGGCTACGTTGTTTGATATAATTGAACTGCTAATTTATGCTTGTGACTATAAAAGAGAAACAACTTCTTGTCGCAGGAATCCGGGCAAAATGGATAGGTCTCGATTTCTGTAATGAACATCATTTGATTTCCGTCGGGATCCAGGGGCGTTGCATCACTTTGCCACCATTCCGGGTCGCCTCCTATTCTGATGTCAGCTAAATTAAATGTCTCGCCATCCTCCTCGTATTTCGCTTTTGATTTTTGATAGGATGCTTTTGTTTCTTCAAGGTATTTTTTCCAGTCAGCCGTGACTTCCAGGAATTTGAGATCGGTGCTGAACGCATACTTGCCATCCTCCAATGAAAACGAAATCATGTTATCCCTACAATAATCAGTATAGTATTTCACCGTGCCTGTATTGTATGGATCTTCATTAAACTGAATCAGATGAATAAAGCCATCACCCCAATCTTTATTTATTGTTGACAGTCTTATAGACAGGACCGGAAAGAATACATTCTTTAGTGCGTCTGAAACTTCTTTGAACACGAAATTCAGGTCAGGAAAAAACACCACATCATCCTGCGGCATCTGACTATCATCATTTTCACTTGTTCTGTCGCGCTTCTCTCCTCTCAGAAAATCGAATAATCCCATATGTTTGATTTTAATGGAATGCTATGTGAAGCTGACCGAATGAACCAGCATTCGCTTTAACACATATTTGCCCAACAGTCATATACGTATCAGTTTCCGTCAAATATTGTTTGAATCGCAAACATAAAGCCGCGCACAAATTACTCATTCCTGATACTCTGAATCGGATTCCTTAAAGCTGCATATACGGATTGGAATCCAATTGTCAGAATCACAGTGATTGCCAGAATACAAACCGGAACAAGCAATGTAAACAGATCAAGGTCGATTCTATATGCGTAATTAGCCAGCCATTTGTTTGAAAAATACCACACGGCGGGCAGACCAAACACTACCGAAATTAATAACAGATTAAAATAATCTTTTACCAACAGTAACGTCACAGAAATGCCCGAAGCACCAAACACTTTTCGAATTCCAATCTCACTGTTCCTCAGATTGATCATGAATGTCGACAATCCTATGAGACCTAAACTTGAAATTATGACAGCAACAACTGAGAAACACAAAAACACCTTGTTGAATTTTGTCTCAGCCCTGTATTGACTATCAAATTGCTGATCCAAAAAACGATAGCTGAACGGATTACCCGGAAACAGATGCTGAAATTGTGCCGATAGTGTTGAAATAGTATTTTCAATGTCCTGCCATGCGTGAGGTTTTAATTTCACTGAGTAGTACTGCAGGTCACGACCATTCAAAAACATTATTGGTTCAAACGAACTCTTAAGTGACCGCTGATGGTAGTTCTTCACAACCCCGATAATTTCAAATTCTTCACTCCTCTTACCGTTATGAACCAACTTACCTCCTATCGCATCCCCGGGGCCGTGAAAGCCCAATTGTCTGGCTGCTTCTTCATTGAGAATCACCTTGTCTTTATCTGAATCCGAAGATGAAAATATCCTCCCCGCAACAGTTTCAATCTTAAAATCAGTAACGAAGTCGGCATCAATTCCAACAATCCCACAATTAACCTGCTTGTTGTTTCTACCGTTTGTCAAATTGTACGACCTGAATGTTATCTCCTGGCCTGGAACTACACTCGACATTGCAAATCCGTTAACAAAAGAAAGACCTTTCGCAGCGTGCTTAAACGCAGTTGCTGCGCCAGCTTCGATTTGATCGTAATTCGCCGGGGCCTCGATTACCACCGTTCTTTCGATATCAACCCCGAGATCGGTAGAACGCATAAAATTGACCTGCTTCGAAATAATAAACGTCGCCGAAATCATAATGACAGATACGACGAACTGAACAACAACAAGAGCCTTCCTTAAATTTACACCCCCTGGTTTAATCAGATTAGCTTTTAATGCCTTTACGGGATTGAAACCTGACAAAACAAACGCAGGATACAATCCTGATAACATAATGCCAGCTGCAATTAACACTGCGACATAGGCGAATTTCTCGTTAGATGTCAGAACAGCAAGCGAAATGAAATCCAGGGGCACTCCGCTGAGTTCACTAAAAAATGATTTAGTAGCCAGGACGATAAGCGCGGCAATGGCCAGCGACATTACATTAACCAGTATTGCTTCCGTGATAAACTGACTAACAAGCTGAGACCTGGAGGCTCCGAGAACCTTGCGCACACCAACTTCCCTGGCCCTCTTGATACTTCGCGCCGTCGAAAGGTTGATAAAATTTATCCATGCTACTATTAACGTAATTATTCCAACGAGTCCAAGTGCGTAAACCGTTTTTTCATCACCGTTGCTTTCCAATTCAAACTGAATTTGTGACTTCAAATGAATGTCGCTAAGGGGTTGAAGCTGAAAATCCAGTTTTATATTTTCAGCTTTGTGTATGTCCTTCCGCGAGTTTTCGACATAGGAATTAAACCTGCTCGCAATTGAGCCAGGTGCTGTTTCCGGGACCAGTCTTATGTATGTATAAAAGAAATTAAACTCCCAATTATTATCATCAGCGAGTGGTCCGACTATCTCGGTGAGGTATTTTTTAGAGGCTAAAATCTCCGGCTTAAAATGAGAGTAACTGGGCAGGTTTCTGAACACTCCGGAAATTCCGAATGTTCCTGTCAAGCCATCACTTCTGAGATCAACCGTCTTGTTTAAAATGGATTCGCTCCGCCAGTCTGCACCAAATATCTTTTCTGCAAGCTGTTCGGAGATCGCTATGTTAAAGGGCTCTGACAATAGTTTACGAGAACTTCCCTGAATTAATTCGAAGTCGAATACATCCAGAAGTGACGAGTCAGCGAGGTAAGTCTTTTCTTCCCTGTAACTTTTATCATTCACTATGATGATTGTTTTGCCGGGGTTTGAAGCAATCCTCGTGAAGACCTCAACTTCGCTAAAGTTGTCGCTTAAAGATTTTCCTACAGCGGGTGGCGTTAACGCGCTTTTATTCTCAAAGGAACCAGCGCGGTGTGTTCCAACTTCTACCCTATAAATTCGTTCCACATTTTTATGAAACTTGTCAAAACTTGTTTCATAGAGGACATAATATAAAATGAATAT
>JAEZDW010000215.1 GCA_023417955.1 Bacteroidota bacterium | reverse complement strand
CATCCCCCGTGACAGTGTTAAAACCGACTGGGAAGTTGAGCTCGCGGTGGTCATCGGACGGAAGGCGAGTTATGTAAAAGAGAAGGATGCCATGCAATATGTGGCCGGCTATTGCCTGCACAACGATTACAGTGAACGCGCCTTTCAACTTGAACGTGGTGGTCAGTGGGTAAAGGGAAAAAGCTGTGATACGTTTGCGCCTATGGGGCCGTGGCTCGTTACGCCTGATGAAATAGCGGATGTTGACAATTTGAAACTCTGGCTGAAAGTAAATGGTGCAACGTACCAGAACGGCACCACGAAGGATATGTATTTCAAGATACCATTCCTCATAAGCTACCTAAGCGAATTTATGACGCTACTACCAGGCGATGTGATCTCCACAGGCACGCCAGCAGGCGTAGGGTTGGGTTTTAAACCACCGATTTATATTCGCGAGGGCGACGTAATCGAACTCGGAATTGACGGTCTGGGTACACAGCGCCAGGTAGCAATCTGATTTGACTCTGAAAATTTTTTATCGTGGTTATTGATTCGCATCAGCATTTCTGGAAGTACGATCCTGTACGCGATTCCTGGATAACAGATGAAATGGCCGTCATTCAACGGGACTTTCTTCCCGACGACCTCGCACCTGAACTCAAGTCTAACGGGGTTGATGGTTGCGTCTCTGTTCAGGCCGATCAGTCAGAAACTGAAACAGAATTCCTGCTTCATCTTGCCGATGAGGCACCCATTGTACAGGGCGTTGTCGGATGGGTTGACCTCAGGAGTGATGACCTTACCGACAGGCTGCAGTACTTCAAAAAATTTCCGAAGCTGAAAGGATTTCGTCATGTCGTTCAGGGTGAGCCCAAAGGATTTCTCAGTAATCCAAAGTTTGTCAATGGTGTGAATGAGTTGCGCAAAGATGGCTTCACATACGATTTGTTGATTTATCATCACCAATTGCCGGAAGCCCTGGAGTTTGTTGCGAAAGTGCCGGAAACAAAGATCGTAATTGATCACATAGCAAAGCCTGCTATTGCTCGCGGCGAAAAAACACAATGGGAACTCAACATGGCGGCGATGGCAACATTTCCTAACATCTTCTGCAAGTTGTCAGGAATGGTAACTGAGGCGTCGTGGAGCAATTGGAAGCGCGACGACTTTTATCCCTACCTCGATGAAGTACTTGAAGCCTTTGGTCCAAGTCGCGTGATATACGGATCAGACTGGCCTGTTTGCCTCGTTGCTGCGAGTTACGCAGAGCAGTTTGATATTGTGCGAAGCTATATTTCCCAACTGAGTGAGGCGGAGCAAAAAGCGATTTTGGGTGGAAATGCAATAGCGTTCTACGGGCTTTGAAGAGTTTCAAGTCTCAAGTCTCAGGTTCCAGGTGTTCAGGTTTCATGTTCCTTAGACTTGTAGCTTTGAATTGAGCTTGTCGGCCAACCAATAAATATTTTTTTTAAAATTTCCAAACTCATGCTTCGGCGTTACTACACGCAACACCTTGCACAAAATGATTGCGCAACGCATTGCATACAGGAAAACTGTTCGATAGCGGTCATTCAATATAGATCATAATAAGTTGCATACAACATCCAAATAAGTTGCATACAGGTTTCGCAACTTTCCAGAAGCAAAATGAGCTAAAAATTGAGACTAAATTTTAGTCTCAATCCTTCAAAAAAAAATCGACTCCAATTGATTTTTTTGTCCTACTTTTAATTTGAACATCGAAAACCATGGACCTTTTTCTTCAGGATAAAATCATCATCGTAACCGGCGGCGCGAAGGGCATCGGAGCGGGGATTGTGAGCGTTCTCGCAGACGAGGGCGCCATACCGGTGATCATTGGCAGAAATGAAGGCGACAATCTTGCCATGGTGGCACAGGTGGAGGCGAAAGGCGGAAAGGCATTTCAGGTAGTCGCTGAGTTGTCGGATCCAAATCAATGCCGGAATGCTGTCGACGCAGTCGCTAAAGAGTTCGGGCGTATCGACGGTGTAGTGAATAACGCGGGTGTTAACGATGGTGTCGGACTTGAGAAGGGCGACTACGAACGGTTCATGTCGTCGCTGCACAAGAATTTGGTTCATTACTATCTGGTCGTGCATCACGCGCTTCCCTATCTGAAGGAAAGTCGCGGAGCAATTGTAAACATTGGATCAAAAACTGCAGAGACGGGGCAGGGGAACACATCGGCGTATGCGGCATCGAACGGTGGAAGAAACGCATTGACGCGCGAGTGGGCAGTGGAACTGTTACCGTATGGTATTCGCGTTAATGCGGTTATTGTTGCTGAGTGTTATACGCCGCTTTATGAAAAGTGGATAAAGACATTCCCGAACCCTGAAGAAAAGCTTGCAGCAATTACGGAGAACATTCCACTCGGGAAACGTATGACAACGGCGGAGGAAATTGCCAATATGGTGGCATTTCTGCTTTCAATACGTTCATCCCATACAACAGGTCAGCTTATTCACGTCGACGGCGGTTATGTTCATCTTGACCGCGCGTTGATTTAAATTTATAATCCAGCATATGCCATTAATTCCTGCCGAACAAGCCTCCGCGGAAACAGATCGCGTCGAAGGAAATCCGTACCTGCTACCGTTTATTCTGGTAACAAGTCTTTTCTTTTTATGGGGGCTCGCCAATATTCTGAATTCAACGCTGATCGCACACTTCCAACCTGTATTTACCATTTCAAGGGCAGAAGCAATGTTCGTCGAAACGGCTTTTTACTTTGGTTATTTCACCATTGCAATTCCCGCCGGACTTTTCATGGAGAAGTATAGTTACAAGAAGGGTATTCTCATGGGACTGATATTATACGCTGTGGGAGCGTTGCTGTTCATTCCCGCGGCTAAGTTGCTTGCATTTGGATTCTTCCTTGTTGCATTATTCATCATTGCAAGCGGACTTGCATTTCTGGAAACCGGTGCAAATCCCTACGTGATGTTATTGGGAAGACGGGAAACAGCAACTGTACGACTTAACTTCGCGCAGTCGTTCAATGGTGTTGCCCTTGTAGTCGGTCCCTGGGTTGCAGGTCAGTTTATCTTTGCGGGAAATGAAGGCGAACTGGCAACGCTTCAGGAGAAACAACAGGCTGCAGAAGCAGTAATCATTCCTTATGCCGGGATTGCCACAATTGTACTCTTTGTATCGTTACTGTTCTTTCTGACCCGAATGCCGGAGCCTGACAAAGGCAGTGGACTTCACTTTGATAAAACAATTTTCAAACGGTCGCACCTTCTGCTTGCGGTTATTGCACAGTTTCTGTATGTCGGTGCTCAAGTCGGAATTTGGGGAATCACGATCGATTTTGTAACCAAACTGCTGCCGGGAACAAGCAGAGAGATTGCATCCAAATACTACTTACTTGGTGGTTCTTTTCTGTTTGTATCAGGTCGATTTTTCGGGACCTGGTTAATGAGAAAGATTCGCGATCACAAGATGTTGACCGCATACGGATTTGCAGCCATGTTCTTGTGTCTGATGGGAGCTTTTACCGAAGGGGCGTTGGCAGTGTATTCGCTTATCGGCATTAACTTCTTTATGTCAATCATGTTCCCGACGATATTTGCGCTGGGTGTGCAGGATCTTGGTGACAATACAAAACTTGGCTCATCGCTGCTGATTATGTCAATAGTGGGTGGTGCGCTGCTTCCTCCGATTATGGCCCTTTTTCCACTGCAGTATTCCTTGTTTGTGCCGATGCTTGCATTCGCATTCGTTTCTTTCTTCGGATGGAAAGGCTACCGCGTTCGCACATGAAACGATACGCACTCGCACTCGACCTCGCTGATGATCCCCAAAAAATACGGGAGTACGAAGAGTGGCATACGCGCGTCTGGCCTGAAATCCTTGAAAGTATTCACGACTCCGGCATTGAACTAATGGAAATCTACCGTGCAGGCAATCGCCTCTTTATGATCATGGAAACATCAGACACATTCAGTTTCGAGGAAAAGGGCGCGAGGGATGCACAAAATCCCGCCGTTCAGAAATGGGAAGAACTGATGTGGAATTACCAACAGGCGCTTCCTTTTGCAAAACCCGGCGAGAAATGGGTGCTTATGCAAAAGATATTCTCGCTTTCCTGAACTTAGCAGTTTTGAGAAATTGTTTTGAAAAATATACCAATCGGTATATTTTCACGGCGTGAAGAAATCGGAACGTACGCGGCGTTATATCATCGAAAAAACCGCACCTGTCTTTAACAAACGCGGGTTTGCCGGTACGTCGTTGTCCGATATCGAGGAAGCGACCGGTCTTACAA
>JAEZDW010000194.1 GCA_023417955.1 Bacteroidota bacterium | reverse complement strand
GGGTGCGAATCCGGCATACAAAGGGGTTGATTAGGACATTCGCAATGGATATTTTTGGAGATTGTAAACATGTGGAGGGATGATCAGCTGTTGATCACACCTCCGGCAAAAACATCCCTCATCATGAAACATATAACGATTCTGATACCCAGGAACGCGATACTCGGAAGCATCGAAGGTCCACGGCAATTACTCACTGGCGTGAATGGTTACTACGCGAGTCTCGGTAAGCCACCGATGTTTAAGGTTGAACTTGCGGGTATTACAAAAGAGACCGCGCTCGTGAACGGAACGTACACGATCACTACCGAACGCACGATTGATCAGATTGATAAAACGGATCTCGTAATCATTCCTGCTGTTGATGGAGATCCTGCTGCTGCATTAAAGGCAAACGCTGCATTTGGACCATGGATTACCAGGCAATATGGTTCCGGCGCTGAGATAGCGAGTCTTTGTATCGGAGCGTTTCTGCTTGCTTCTACCGGCCTCATTAAAGGCAAGAAGTGCGCAACGCACTGGATGGCAGCAAATCAATTCCGCAAGATGTTTCCTGATATCAACCTCGTCGCTGAAAAGATTGTTACCGATGAAGATGGCATCTACACAAGTGGCGGCGCCTATTCTTATCTGCACCTTGTTCTTTACCTGATCGAAAAGTATTGTGGGCGTCCTGCTGCAGTGTTTTCAGCCAAGACATTTGCAATTGATATCGATCGCGACAGCCAGTCTCCATTCATGATGTTCACAGGTCAGAAAGACCACGACGACGACGCCGTGAAAAAAGCGCAGCGCTACATTGAAGAAAACTTCCAGGAAAAAATAACAGTCGACGCATTAGCGGATATGGTTTCCGTCAGCCGCCGGAATTTTGAGCGACGCTTCAAGAAAGCTACAGCAAGCACAGTGGTCGAATACATTCAACGCGTGAAGATCGAAGCTGCGAAAATGAGCCTTGAATCATCGCGTGACAATGTTAACGAAGTTATGTTCCGGGTGGGATATTCTGATACAAAAGCATTCCGAAATACATTCAAACGCCTTACGGGGCTATCGCCGGTTCAATACAAGGCGAAGTACAACAGCGCAGTAGTTGCCTGACCTTAAATCATGAGGTTGCAGCCGCGCACCTCACTGTTGTCGATACGGCCGGTAACTTCAAAGGAGCCGTCATCAAATACGCGGCCCACGTCTTCAGTCTCGATGAAAGAAATGGTACGCCAGTTTGCGAGGTCTATAACGTTAAGGCCACACGTTTCTGCTATTATCCCTTTTGAAAAAGGATCACTCAGTTCCCTGCCGATCACACGCATTGCCGGTGGACAATAAAACCTCAACCCTCCCGTCGTATATGCCTGGGAAAACAATTCAGTCATGCCGTACTCCGAGAAAATCTTATCAACATTAAAGGTCAGTTTCAGTGTGTGGTGTAATTCCTGGCGCGTGATTTCTTTTCGACGTCCCTTCATTCCACCGGTTTCGAAGATCAGGCAATGACTAAGATCGCGCGTTCCTTCCGACGCGAGGTCGAGCAACGCAAACGAGACACCCCAAAGAACAACCTTCCTTGATTCATCTTTTAATTTCTCTATGCGTTCGATTAGAGATGCATGGTCGCGCAGGTAAAATCCGCTTTCACCGGAACCGCTTTCACGAATGAAGTAATCGATCATTGCTATCAATGAGGATCCTTCCCGCTCGAGGTATGAGGGGAGCAGCGCCAGGAAGTGACAGTTGTTCAAGGGGCCAAAAAACCGCTCGAAACAGCGTTGAGCGTGGGCGTTGTATTCGTCAACGGAGAAGACAAGGTGCCTGCCGGGTGTTGTGCCGGTTGTACCGCTTGTGGTAAACGTAGTTTCCGGCTGCCATTGGCCTGTCTGAATTTCATGAATCTTGAAAAAGCTTATCGGCAGGAATGGAATGTCATCGATCTGCGCAACGTTGGCAGGGTTAATCCTAAGATGACGTATGAAACTACTGTAAATCGGGTTATACTGCGCCTGAAATTGAAATACGTCCAACGCAATACGGGCAAATGTTTGCTCGTTTACTTCGTATATTTCGGGTACAAAACTTTTAAAAGTGTTCAAGCGTTCCGTATCTTAACCTGCTTCAAAATTAAGGATGAAAGTCAAATACAGTTTTGCCCTGTTCATATTTTGCGCCTTTCTGGGCAGTTGTTTTGATGCGCCCGAATTTCCTACCACGCCAAAAATCCGTTTTGAGCGTGTTTGTTTTGGCAAATCGTCCAATGAATTCAGGCCCGACTCTGTTGTTGTCACCGTTTCGTTTGAAGACGGCGACGGCGATATCGGGGTTGATCCCGGCTACCGCGAGGAACCGTTTCATGAACTTAACTATTTCGTTGCAAATGACGGCGAATTGACGCCTGTTGGCAAAAAGACACTTGATCCGAGAGTGCCGCGATTTTTGAGTATCCCACCCACCCTAAACGGAGAACTCACGGTAAAATCGACCCGACTTGATCCGGATTATTTTAATAAAATGGTGGCCTACAATGCTGACAGCGCCTGCCTTTATTATCGCATTGATTCTGTACTCCTGAAAACTGCAGACAAAAGACTTCTTCCTCCGGGAACGAACTTCTACGAAATACCGTATCTCGACCCACTCGGCGACCCTGAATTCAACTCGATTGTAGTGGTTAAGGACACGTTTTACGTCGAAAAGAATCCTCAGCACCAAACCATCGAGGTTAGATTCTATCAGAAAGCGCAGGACCCAAATGATCCGTCGAAGATCGTTTTCAAATACATCAATTGGGACAAGATATTTTGTACTGAAATTTTCGACGCACGCTTCCCTGGCAGATTATCGGACAAGAATAATGCACTCAGCGGAACGATCCGTTACTCAATGAGATCCACCGAGCTTGAGACGGTGTTGGGCTCATTCATTTGGAAGCTGAGAATCAGGATACGCGACCGCGCCGGAAATGTGAGCAATGCAGTATGGTCGCAGGAATTCACCCTGGACGAGATACGCGGCTGCTTTGATTAGCAACCAAGAGATCGACACTTTCCCATAATATCCGGCGAGTATCGAGGCTGTGGGCCTAGTACAGGGGCGGAAATTTTTCCGGATCCGATTCCGACATGCACATGTAAACCTTCTCGTAAACCGATTCCGCGTTGGGCTTCGAGAAATAGTCACCATCTGACGCATAGGCAGGGCGATGTTCGCGTGCTGTTAGCGTCAACGGGGCAGAATCCAGATATTGATAACCGTTTTGTTCTTCAAGAACCTTCTGCATCATGAATGAGGTCGCACCACCAGGAACGTCCTCATCGGTGAACAACACTCTGTTGGTTTTTTGCAGCGACTTCACGATAGAATGATGAACATCGAACGGGAGCAAAGTTTGCACGTCAATGACTTCGCATGAAATTCCGGCCTGCTCAAGGTCCTCTGCCGCTTCCATCACGATCCGGCACATCGAACCATAGGTTACAATCGTGATATCCTCACCTTCTCTGAGTATCTCAGGGACACCCAGTGGCACGGTGAACTCATCGATGTTATCGGGTATTCTTTCTTTGAGGCGATAGCCGTTAAGGCACTCAACGATCACGGCGGGATCGTCGCTCTTCAACATCGTGTTATAAAATCCGGCGGCCTGCGTCATGTTGCGCGGCGTGATGATGTAAATTCCACGAAGACTGTGCAGCAGCATGCCCATCGGAGATCCTGCGTGCCATACACCTTCAAGACGATGCCCACGGGTACGAATAATCAGAGGCGCCTTCTGCCCGCCTTTGGTTCTGTATTGCAGGCAGGCAAGATCGTCTGACAAGGTTGCCAGCGCGTATATAAAATAGTCGAGGTATTGGATTTCGGCTATGGGTCGCAGACCGCGCAACGCAGCCCCTATCCCCTGTCCTATAATCGTGCATTCCCTGATTCCTGTATCGGTGACACGCAGTTCGCCGAACTTCGCCTGCAATCCTGCAAAACCCTGGTTTACATCACCGATCTTACCAACGTCTTCGCCAAAGGCGATAATCAACGGATCGCGACCCAATGCAGCGGAGAAACATGCCTGCAACACCTCACGTCCGTCAACAATCGGAGACGTTTCAGTAAAGACCGGGTCCACGCGCTCGACTTTCAATGCTGACAACGGTGATTCGCTGTACAGATGTGAACTGTACCGCGAATGATTGTCTTTCCCGGCGAACTCAAGCCATTCGACTAACTCGCGGCGGGCTTCGTGATCTTCGCGGGTCATCAAACGCAGCGCACGTTTCGCGGCCCTCATTGTCTCCATTCGCGTTGGATTAACCGCGCCGTTAAGTTCATTACGAAGGATGCGAATCTGCTCACCTTGCTCAGACAGTTCCGTCGCCTTCTCCAGTATTCGGTTCACGATAACCTGATCCTTTTTCACGTCATTCATGAACGCCTTCCACGCACGGT
>JAEZDW010000169.1 GCA_023417955.1 Bacteroidota bacterium | reverse complement strand
ATTCAGTCCGGATGTCCATTTGAAATTATCGGTCTGAATATTCGTGGAACTCAATGAGAATTCCCAGCCAGAATTTTTGAGCGATCCCACGTTCTTGGTGATAGCGCCAAAGCCCAATGAAGGAGAAATCGGCATGTCGTAGATCAGGTCAACTGATGACTTCACATAGTAGTCTACGTTTGCAGAGAACCTTCCATCAAGGAACTGCATTTCAAGACCAACGTTTGTTGAGGCTGTCTTTTCCCACAACAGAGAGCGATCGGTAACATCCGGTAAAACGACTCCTGAAAAACCACCCTGGTTCCAGCCCGTTTCGAACAGTTGCTGGTACGGGAACAGCCATTGATTACCGTCGTCATCCAATACGCGGTTGTTACCCAGCTCACCGTATGAAGCCTTGACCTTGGCGAAGTTCAAGACACCGCTAAGTGGCTGGAAAAATTCTTCTTCAGAAATTACCCAACCTCCGCCGACTGCGAAGAAGTTACCCCAACGTACGTCGGATGCGAAGCGTGACGTTCCGTCACGGCGATACGCTCCTTCGATATAGTATTTGTCTCTGAAGTTATAGCTGGCGCGGCCAAGGTAGCTGGCAATCCTTTCCTTTCCAATCGCTCCGCTTACACTTTCAGGAGTCGTTGAACCGTTAAGAACCTGCACGCCTGGCAGGAAGCCGGTTCCCTGTGCGCTCAGTGTTGATAATTCATAATCATAGGCTTCCTGAATGAAAGATACATTCACATTATGCTCACCAAATGACTTGTCGAATGACAGCATGTTGGTAAAGTTGAATGTCGTGGTAAGGTCGCGCTGCCCCAGAACCCGGCCCCCAACGTTCGCTGCATAGCCGAACTCGTTGTGAATGTAGCTGGAGTAGTCAAGCGTATACTTCTCGTACCCAAGTGTGGTTTTGAATGAAAGCCAGTCAGTAAAGTCGATCTTTGCGTATGCAACCGCGTTTACGTTGTCGCGCTTATTCTTGTAAGAATAATTGTACAGTCCACCGACGGCGTTTTCACCCGACAGCGAAGGACGCGATCCGTTCAACCCCTGGCCTACGTTGTTACCATAGTCAAAGATCGGACGACCAAAATCATCAGTGATAAGTTCACCGTTTTCACCACGTCTGTAAAGCGGGTAGTATGAAGGAACTGAGAATATCCACTGGATAGCACTTTGATACGCGGTACCCGATTGCGTCGGGTAGTTTTGAGACTGCGAAGAATATGCAGTGTTCAAGCCGATAGTAAACCACTTGTTCACCTCCGAATCCACACTCAGACGGGTAGTAGCCCTGTTAAAGTCAGATGTCTTAACAGCACCTTCCTGGGTCAGGTAGTTTGCTGCGAAGTAATAGGTTGTCTTGTCACTACCGCCGGACACAGAAAGCGCATAGTCCTGACGTGCTGCGTTACGGTTAACGATCTCTTTTTCCCAGTCTGTTGACCAGAGTTTGTTTGTAGAAATGAGTCTTCCGTCTGGTCCAACCGGATTACCAGTACCGTAAGGGTTGTATCTGAGGAAGTCGTTAACCAGGTTGTCCGACGCCATTTGAGCAGCATCAGCTTCTGTTTCGCCGTCAACATACTGATAGCTGTTCTTCACCGCTTCCCAGGCAAGCTCAGTATATCTGTCTGTGCTCAGGAATTTGTGGAAGTCTACAGCCTGGTTGGCAACACCCGCCGTGGCTGTCAGATTAAATGTAGCCGCCTGATTACGTTGACCTTTTTTGGTCGTGATAAGTATCACACCGTTTGTCGCGCGTGAACCATAAAGGGCAGTCGACGAAGCATCCTTCAAAACGTTTATGGTTTCAATCTGATCTGCGCTGATCGTGTTCAGGTTTCCGTTAAACGGAACGCCGTTAACCACAATCAAAGGATCTGCAGAAGAGTTGATTGAACTGATACCGCGAATACGAATCGTCGGGTTGTCTCCAGGCTGACCACCGGCAGAAATAACATTAACGCCGGGAACAGTACCCTGAATTGCGTTAGTTACACTGGCTACCTGTTGTTTTCCAATAGTCTCAGAGCTAACGCTCGCTACGGAACCAACGATTGCGCGCTGCGTCTGCTGACCATACGCAACAACCACAACTTCCGAAAGCTGCGTTGCATCAGTACTCATGGCCACATCAATCACGGAGCGCGCTCCTACTTCTTCCTCGATGCTGACCAAACCAATAAATGTGAAGACCAGGGTTGCCGAAGAACCCGGCACCGTAATCGCGTAACGACCGTCGGCATCCGTAGATGTACCCTGGGTCGTGCCCTTAATAATGACGTTAACGCCAGGCAATGCGTTGCCGTCTTCAGCTGAAGTAACCCTTCCGGTCACAGTCAGCTCCTGTGCCCACAACCCCGTTGGAGTAATCATGGCCACCACCAAGCAAAAAAGTAAAATTCTACCCATACTATGTTATTAGGTTAAATGAATTAAGGGGCGAAACTTAAGACAGGGTTAGAATCTTTAAAACATTTTTGACGTGAAATGTGGTACTAAACGAAACACAAATTCACCCACCTTTGATTTTGCAGTTTTCACGAAGGTTCAACGCTCGTGAATTTGTGATGACCGGTAAAAATCAAATAGTAAATTCCTCCGACTATTGTAGTATACCCATTCCGTTGTGATGATGTTTATCACCCATATTGGGGGATATTATCATTGACGAATTTCATTGGAGAGTTAATGTACAATCGAAAACTCAATGCGCCTGTTTTGAGCGCGACCGTTCTCGGAATCGTTTGATGCGACCGGCTTATCAGCGCCAAAACCCTTGTATCTCATGCGCTGCGACTGGACTCCGTTTTCGATCAGATAATTATATACCGACGTAGCGCGACGAAGTGAAAGTTGTCGATTATAATCAGCAGCGCCAACGTTGTCGGTATGCCCGCTGATTTCAATTTTTACTTTCGGATTTTCATTCATGAACCGAATTATTTTTTGCAGTTCACCCGTTGACTTCTCTTTTAGTTCGTATTTGTCGGTATCAAAAAAGATATTGTTCAACACAACAAGTGATCCTTCCTTTAC
Source organism: Bacteroidota bacterium (assembly GCA_023417955.1). Lineage (GTDB taxonomy): Bacteria > Bacteroidota > Bacteroidia > Cytophagales > Cyclobacteriaceae > Ohtaekwangia. The sequence goes on along the minus strand of JAEZDW010000169.1, from coordinate 31,450 downwards.
GCGGTCAAGGTCTATATCCACAGTAATTGGCTGGAGATCCTTTGCATCGGAATAATTAAAGTTAAGGCTCTTGAAAAGGTAACCGGGGCGATTCGCATAAAGGGCATACTCCGCACCTTCTGTGAGGACAATCAGATAAGCTCCCGAGACCGAATCGGATTCTACCAGCGACACTGTTTTGTTCGTTTTCAAATCAACGAGTTCAATGCGCGCAGAAAGTGGCTTACCGGATTGACGATCGCGCACCGTGCCCTTGACGTAATTGCTCCTGAACTTCAGTCGCTTCTCCGCAGGAATCTGCACTTCATAAATCTTGCTGTAGGAAAGGCCGTCGCGTCGCGTTTCCTCGTGAGAGTAGTAACCCTTCTTTCCGTCAGCGGTAATGAACAGCGAAAACTGATCATCGTGATTGTTGATGTAGTTACCAATGTTCTCCGGAAGCGACCAACTGCTACCATCATAGTCGCTGAAGAAAATGTCGTAGCCACCAAAACCCTTGAGCCCGTTCGTAGCAAAAAACAAGGTCCTTCCATTAACATGAATGAACGGCGACATCTCATCGAGTTCCGAATTGACAGGTCGTCCTGCGTTCACTGCCTTCGACCATTGTCCATCTTCGCCGAGTGTAGATATCCAGATATCGCGTCGGCCAATGCCCGTCCGCCGATCGGAAACAAAGTAAAGTGTCCTCCCATCAGCAGACAAAGACGGCTGCGACTCCCATGCAGGACTGTTCACACCCGGCCCAAGATTGCGCGGTACGGACCACTCATCTCCGGTCTTCACCGATTCAAAAAGGTCGCAGCTGCCATAGTTATCCCGTCCGGAGCACGATGTAAAAATCAAACGCCGACCATCTGCAGAGATCGTACACGTACCTTCATTCATCTCGGTGTTTATGTTTTTCGAAATCGAAACGGGTTCACTCCACGCACCCGAAGCTGTCTTTCGGGATACCACAAGATCTTCATCGTGGCTGTCACTGTGTCCGATCCGCCTTGTGTAGAACAGCTCACTTTCATCGGCAGTGAGAACGGGAAAGTATTGCAAAGCAAAACGGTTGACGGTATCACTCAATGGTCGCTGGCGCATAGCGGCATCAGCATCTTTATTGTCAAGTGCATATTGAGCATTAGTAAGGAGTTCACGCGCGCGTTCAATCTTTCCGCGATTCACCGTCTCATTTTGCAGGAATAAATTAAGTGTTTCTGCTGCGCGATCATACTGACCATTTTTAAGATATGCATCACCGAGGTCGAACCAGATAACTTTCCTGATCCGAACTTCATTCGTAAGACTCGTTGCCTTCTCAAAATGTTCAATCGCCCGGGCGTAGATTTTCATATTGAAGTAGACGAGTCCGAGCCGATACCAGGCTTCAACAAAGTTCTTGTCTTTTTCCACAGCCTGTTCAAGCAGGTTAATCGCCTGTCGGAACTGACCGCGCACGCGAAAGTTGTCGGCTTCGGTGTAAAGAGCGATTGCCTTCTTATTCGTCGACGTCAGTTTGCCCTGAGAAAATGCAGAGCCAGCTGCCACTAAAAAAAGAAAACCAATCAGGATCGCTTTGCGCATTTCACTTCAATATTATGTTCGATACATCAAGTTCGGGACCTTCAAATTCCCACATCGCATTGATAAGTTTAAAAGTCTTAAACGACGAAATGTCACCAACACGTATTTCTTCTTCAATAATCTGATCTCGCTCAATGAGTTTCTGACGCTGGGTTCCCTTCAGCAACGGCGACCATGGTGTGTACCAGATCCTGTTGTTTCTGAATACAATATTACAGTAAGAGGTATCTGTTACCAGGCCCTTTTTTACAATGAGAACGTCATCACACTCGCGTCGCAGTTCGAAAAGCCTGTTTATCGTTTTGCGGTCCTGATATTTGAACTCATACGAAATGCGATCATGCTCGACTACCCGTAAAGTCTGAATGGGTTGATATGTATAGGGAAGGAACTCTATTGTCTTCGAATTGTCGTCATAGGTAATACGACATTTATATAATCCTTGCTTTGGCTGATCAAATCTTGCGAGGAAAGGTTCCAGTTCGAAGGGTTCGGTTTCACCGCAAAGCGTCCGCAACGCCTTATTCATCCTGGACTCATGATAGAATAGGTTGTAAAATTGTCCGTCGAGTAATTTTATCGATTCAATCAACAGGGACATAGATCTTGTTAATCATTTCCTGGTACTCGGATTGCGCAGTGCTTTGCGCTGTAATTCCGCCCCCACTCCGGTAATAGTACTTTTCGCCAGCGTGTTCGATAAATCTTATCATGACGCCGCTGTTGAGTCGCGAGCCATCAAAATAACCAAAAACTCCGGTATAATAACCGCGATCCTCATTTTCGGCTTCGCGCAATACATCAACGGTTTTTCTTTTCGGCGCACCACTCACAGATCCCGCCGGCAGCAATTTCAAAAGGATATCTCCTATTACCTGCCTGTAGTCTGACGGAAGATCACCTGAAATCGCAGAGCTCACCTGCAGCAATCCGCCCCTTGACGTCGGAACTTCTTCGACGTACCTGAAGCGTTCCACTTTCACATTATCTGCAACAAGGCTGAGATCATTTCTAATCAGGTCGACGATCGTAACGTGTTCAGCAAGTTCCTTTTCATCCGAGAGAATACGGTTGTGTGCATCCGGCACCGACGCATCAATGGTCCCCTTCATCGGAAATGAATATATCTTTCCGTTTTCAATCTGAATAAAACTTTCCGGAGAGAAAACGAGAAATTTATCGCGCATCCAAAGTTTGTATCGTGCACGCGATAGATCAAACAGGTCGCGCAAAGTATGCGATAATTCAATTTCAGTTCTCGCAGTCAGGTTAGCCAGATAGCTGTCGCCATAGTGAAGGTGGCGGTAAACAACCGAGAACTTCGTCATATACTCGTCAAAGGATATCGGCTTTGAGCCAATAATCGCAGGATTACCGGTGATGCGTACATCAGGTACGTTGGTAACACCATCGATGGCATAGCAAATTTCACCAGGGTTGATTTCATCGAGCAGGATTGCCCGTGGGTATTGCAATTCGAAATCTGTTACAAACAGAAAGGGTTTGTTTTCCGAACCCCAGGTATTTAGTGTGGCCGCGAATTCATGTGTCGTCATTCCCGGATCTGCCACTAAGGAATATTCATGTACTTATGAATCTGCAGCGAAACCTTCCATTGCGGGTGCTGCTTCACATATTCAATAATCAACGGCAGCATTTCTTTTTCACGCGACCACTCCGGCTGCAAAAACAATTCACAAGACGGGCCAACCTGTGCCGCATGTTGTTCGGCCCATTCGAAGTCGGAACGGTTGTACACGATTATTTTCAGTTCATCGGCATGGGTATACGCAGACGAATGGGGAGCTTTGAACTTCTTTGGTGAAAGACAAACCCAGTTCCATGTTCCGCTAATCGGGTATGCGCCGGAGGTTTCAAGATTGGTGCGCAAACCAGCATTTTGAAGGGCGACTGTCAATGGCACGAGGTCATACATCACGGGCTCTCCCCCGGTAACAACCACCATTTCTGTTCCGCTCCCTGCGGCGCGTCGTACCATCTCCTCAATGCTTACCAAAGGATGCAGTGATGCGTCCCAGGATTCTTTTACGTCACACCAGACACATCCCACGTCGCATCCACCCAGGCGGATAAAATAGGCAGCCTGGCCCTGATAGAATCCTTCACCCTGAATGGTGTAGAAGTCCTCCATCAATGGCAACGCATCGACGTTTGCTGTCTTAAGTTGTGGTTGTAATGGCGTGTTGCCTGTTTCCATGATGCCGAAACTCCATATGGAGTTCAAAGTATGAAGAACAGTTTCAGGGGTGTTGTAGTTCAGTAGCGCGAAGCGTGTTGAGCAGCAGCGACGCAATAGTCATGGGGCCAACACCGCCCGGGACCGGAGTAATATGAGACGCTTTCGCGGACACGCCTTTGAAATCGACGTCACCGCGGATCGCCCATCCTTTCGCATACTGGGGACCTTCAACGCGCGTGGTTCCGATGTCGATGACAACGGCGCCCTCTTTAACCATATCAGCAGTAATCAAACCCGGTTTACCCACTGCAACGAGCAGGATATCCGCAGCCCGCGTAAACGTTGCAAGGTCGCGGGTATATTTGTGGCAGATGGTAACCGTCGCGCGAGCCTGCGTTAACATCATACTTAAAGGTGCACCCGTAATACGACTTGCTCCAACGACAACTGCATGCTTGCCTTCGAGTTCAATATTGTATCGGCGCAGGAGTTCCATCACACCAAATGGCGTCGCAGGCATGAGCAGCGGACTGTTTGATATGATGCTGCCGAAGTTTTGGTTGGTAAACCCGTCAACGTCTTTGTCGGCGCGAATTTTCTCGGTTATGCGTTCAACCGAAATGTGCGGCGGCAGTGGTAATTGAACGATAAAACCATCGACGTCATCGTCATTATTTACGTGGTCGATGTGCTTCATAAGTTTCTCCTCGCTGATGGTGTCGGCAAAGCGCATCATCGTATAGTGAAAACCCACCGACTTACACGCCTTGACTTTGTTATCAACGTACGTCTGACTGGCTCCGTCGTCGCCAACGAGAATGATGGCCAGGTGCGGCAACTTTTTGTTTTGCTGCTTGCGTTCAGCAACCTTTTGCGTAATCTCAGCCTTGATATCAGCTGAGATCTTCCTGCCGTCAATCAATGTGTACGTTGATGCTACCTCCATGTATTATGTTCTTCTCTGTTTTTCTAACCGGTCAGTCCGCTGATTCAGTCTCACGCTGGTAAACAAACCTCAGGCACGATTGGATTTGATCTGCTGAAGAAAGTACTTGTTCAATTTTGACTGCATCGCGTGGAATTCCCGGTGAGCGTGAATCGATTCCTCAAGTTTCCTGTCAAAAACCTCCAGCCTGGCCTCGGCTTTGACCATACGCTTAATGGTAAGGTCCATCCGCTTGTCAGCCTTGTCCATTCGCCTTTCAGCCTTGTCCATTCGCCTTTCAGCTCTGTCCATTCGCATTTCAGCTCTGTCCATACGGCGATCAAGCCTGGCAAATCTTCTTTCAATCTCGCTGAGTTGAATTAACATCTCAGCAATTACTTCATCATAGTTTCTTTCCATAACGGTGTGATTAGTTAGTTAACGGTTTGCCCAAATTTAGAAAAATTCCGGCTGGCCGACTAGTCTATTTTCAACACTGCCATGAACGCCTCCTGCGGAACTTCTACCGTTCCGATCTGACGCATGCGTTTCTTTCCTTTCTTTTGCTTCTCCAACAGTTTTCGCTTACGCGAGATGTCACCGCCGTAACACTTCGCGATTACGTTCTTACGGATTGCGCTGATCGTTTCACGCGCAACAATTTTTTGTCCGATAGCTGCCTGAATGGCGACCTCAAACATATGTCGCGGAATCAACTCCTTCAGCTTCTCACAAAGTTTCCGGCCCCACTCCTGCGCTTTACCACGGTGAACGATCGCACTTAATGCATCAACACGATCTCCATTGAGCATCACATCAAGTTTTACCATGTCTGACTCGCGGAAACCAATGAGGTGATAGTCAAGCGAAGCATAGCCGCGCGAAATCGATTTTAGTTTGTCAAAGAAGTCAAATACGATTTCCGACAACGGCATTTCAAACGTCATCTCTACGCGGTCAGTAGTGAGGTAATTCTGATTCTGAATGATGCCGCGTTTATCGATACAAAGACTTATGATCGGACCGATGTACTCTGACTTCGTAATGATCTGTGCCTTGATAAAAGGTTCTTCAATGTAATCAAGTTTGGTCGGATCAGGCATCTCAGAAGGAGCATTGATGTTGATCTGCTCGCCGCTTGTAAGGTGCGCCTTAAACTGAACGGAAGGCACGGTGGTGATCACCGTCATGTTGAACTCGCGTTCGAGACGTTCCTGGATGATCTCCATGTGCAGCATACCGAGGAACCCGCATCGGAATCCAAATCCCAGTGCTGCTGACGTCTCCATCTCCCACACCAGCGAAGCATCGTTGAGCTGGAGCTTTTCCATTGCATCGCGTAACTCCTCGAATTCGGACGTCTCAACGGGATAAATACCCGCAAACACCATCGGCTTAACCTCCTGAAATCCTTTCAGCGATTCACCCGGTCTATTCGGATGCGTGATCGTATCACCGACGTGAACCTCCTTGGCAACCTTGATACCGGAGATCAGATACCCGACGTTTCCGGCAGTGATTTCGGTCGCCGATTGTTTGTCAAGTTTCAGTACCCCGATCTCTTCAGCGAAGTATTCCTGACCTGTGCTAACGAATTTTACTTTTTCACCCTTACGAATGGTTCCATTGAATACGCGGAAGTAAACTTCGATACCACGGAACGAATTAAAAACAGAGTCGAAGATCATCGCCTGGAGCGGTGCGTTAGCATCCCCTTTTGGCGGCGGTATCCGTTCGACAACTGCGCGCAGAATTTCTTCGATACCAGTCCCCTCTTTGGCACTTGCTCGGATAACGTCCTCGCGTTTGCAGCCAATCATCTCAACGATTTCATCGGTAACCTCTTCCGGCATGGCGTGGGGGAGGTCGATCTTGTTCATTACGGGGATGATTTCAAGGTCGTGCTCCAGTGCAAGGTAAAGGTTCGATATTGTTTGAGCTTCAATCCCCTGGCTTGCATCTACAATGAGGAGCGCGCCCTCACAGGCTGCGATTGAACGCGACACTTCATACGAAAAGTCGACGTGACCTGGCGTGTCGATCAGGTTCAGAACATATTTCTTGCCGTCCAGCTGATAATTCATCTGGATGGCGTGCGCCTTAATGGTAATGCCCTTTTCGCGCTCCAGATCCATGTTATCCAGAACCTGCGCCTGCATCTGGCGTTCATTCAATGTGCCGGTAAACTCCAGCAACCGGTCAGCCAGCGTGCTCTTTCCGTGATCTATATGCGCGATGATGCAAAAATTGCGGATGTGTTCCATACCCGTCCGAGTCCTCAAAATTTTTAGAACTGCAAAAGTATAAAAAATAGTGGCTCCTTTAAGCGGGAAGGGTCGGCGGGGGCGAAAGAATTACTGCTTGTAGATTACGCCGTCTTTCATCACAAAAGTTACCTTTTCGAGGGTGTGGATATTCTCCAGCGGGTTTTCGTCGGTTGCAATGATATCGGCGAGCTTGCCGGCCTCAATGCTACCGATTTCGCTGGCCATTCCGAGGATGGAAGCGTTCGTAGACGTGGCGCTCCGGATTGCCTCCATCGGGGGCATACCCGCCTCCACCATGTAACCAAATTCTTTGGCGTTGTCGCCATGTGGCGAGACACCTGAGTCGGTGCCGAAAGCGATTTTCACACCGCGCTTATACGCTTTCCGAAACGTTTCCTGGATGGCCGGCCCGATTTCAAGGGCTTTTGGCACGACCAATGGATGGAAGTAGCCGGGAATTCGCGCATTATCGCCAACAGATTTGCCGGCGATGATGGTCGGCACGTAATACGTTCCCTTCTGCTTCATCAGGTCCATTACCTCTTCCGTCATTTTGGTACCGTGCTCGATGGTTGTAATGCCCGCCAAAACGGCGCGTTTCATACCTTCCGTACCATGGGCGTGCGCTGCTGTATGCATCCCGTAGTCGCGGGCAGTCTCAATAATCGCCTTTAGTTCTTCATCCGTAAACTGCGGGCCCGACCCGTCTTTGGCGAGGCTCAACACCCCGCCCGTTGCCGTGATCTTAATGAGGTCAGCTCCGTTTTTGTAGCGCTGCCGTACCGCCTGCCGGGCTTCCTCCGGTGAGTCAACGACACCATCTTTCGGCCCGGGATCTCCCATAAGGTTGTTTGAATAACCATTTGTAGGATCTGCATGACCGCCGGTCGTCGCGATGGACTTCCCTGCAGTAAGTATCCTGGGACCAACAACAAGCCCTTTATTCACGGCATTTCGCAAAGCGATGTTTACACCTGAACCACCAAGGTCTCGCACCGTAGTAAATCCTGCCAGCAACGTCGTCCGGGCATAAACGGCGGATTGAAAAGCAATGTCCGCTTCGTTGAGTACGAAGCGCTGAATGGCATAATCCCTACTTATTTGCATTTCAAGGTGCACATGCATGTCAATCAGTCCCGGCAAAACTGTTTTTTTGCTGAGGTCGACAAGTTTATCGTCACCGGCGGGAGTCCGGAAACCTTTTTCAACTACAGTGATTTTGTTGCCTTCGACAATGATCGATACCTGCGTTTGCACGTTATTCGATTTTCCATCGATAAGTCTGCCGCAGTGAATAATCGTTTTCTGGGCGGAAGCCGAAAGTACGGCGAGAGCAAGAAGTGCGGATGTAAATAAACTTTTCATAGCAGAAGGCAATAAATATACAGACTTTCCTGGTTCCTTATCGGCTGGTCTGTTTAACACACGCAGATTCGGACTCAGGAAAAACGGCAAATCGCTACGATAACGTCGGGATAACGTCGAACTAACGTCGAGCCGATGTCGGGCTTGATAATAGGTTCGCAATGAGGTGACAAAGGGGTGACAAGGGGATCATAAGTACGGAAAATCCGACGTATTTGTCATCCCCTTGTGAACCGTTTATGAACCCTTTGTGAACCCCTTGTCAACCCTAACGTTTGCCCGACGTTATGTCGACGTTAGCTCAAAAACAGGATAGCTACTAGGGCTAGATTGTGTCCGGCAAAAAAGGGTTCTCGTTCGGTGCTCATGGCTTGCCTTAATCCGGTTTCCGCCCGCCCAAGGTACCCGACTCTGGAAATGAAAATCCAAATCCACACAATGGCCCTGAAAAATCAGGGTGATTCTCCCCGGTTACACCTTTTGAAATTGTCAGCACACGCCAAATGTCATCGCCGCAAATGCGATGAGACTGCGTTGGATATGTAGATATATCCCGCATTCATCCCGCATTCTTCCCGCATTTGACTCGCATTTGTCCCCGCTTATAAATAAGGGGGAATATATCGGAGACATATACGTTTATACTGCCGGGAAAACGGAGCAGGCTATAGCAGATTGTACGCTTTCCCAATACCTTCAGGTTGACGTTCAGCAAGATCAATGAGCAGGAAACATTCGGGCCGAAGAACGCTTAGGCGTGTAAAATCGATTGGTTGGAAACGAAAATCCAACCTTCTAAGCCAGCAGCTATTCTAGCCCGCAACTCGCGATTTTGGCCTATTTATGATTTCTGATTGAGTGGATACGGCTTCTCCCTGCGTACCTTCGTGTCATCGCGATATTGCGGTGAAAAGCCACTTCAAACGGAATGAATTTCCTTGCACATGCGTATTTGTCGGGCGACGACTCCGGGTTGCTGGTGGGTAACTTCATTGCAGACTTCGTGAAAGGGCGCCGCGCGGTGGAAGAGTTTCAGCCGGAAATCAGGCGAGGCATCTATCTGCACCGCGTTATTGATTCGTTTACAGATACCCATGCCGTCGTGACTGAAAGCAAAAAGCGACTTAGAGAGAAGTACCGGCACTACGCAGGTGTGATCGTAGACGTGTTTTATGACCATTTCCTCGCCCGAAACTGGGATGCCTACCATCACATGGCACTCTCGCAGTATGTCGCAAAGACCTATCGCGTAATCGATGACCACAAAGACGTGCTTCCTGATTCAGTGCATGCATTCTTTCCATACATGGTGCGTGGCAACTGGCTCCTTAATTACGCCCATCTGGAAGGCATAGGCCGAACTCTTACCGGGATGTCGAAAAGAACGCCGTTTGAATCGCGAATGGAAATCGCCGTCGAAGACCTCGAGCGCTATTACGAACAATTTCAGGATGAATTCCGCCGGTTCTTCCCCGAGCTGCAGCGGCATGTGGCTGATTATTTGTCAACAGAACGTCCATGAAGCATTCCGAAACACTTCAGAAAACCATAATTTGCCTACCCGTTTTGTAAAACACTGTTTATGTACAACGATCCGGAATTAAATGGGAAGTACCTCGGCACAATTTCGCAAGACTTTGTCAAGGTATCCGATATTCTGAAAGAAGCGTCTTATCAGATCCGAAAAGCCGGCTTTGAATTTCCGGTGTTTCCGATTTGTAAGGAACCACAACCGGTAGGGCAGCTTTTGATTGATAAGATCAACAGCCAGACGGAATGGAATTATTTTGCTTCTTTTCTCGATGAGTTTGTCCAGCGCGAACTCATTGCAAAGGATGGCGTGGAAGCATTCAAAAGCGCGTATAAAAACCCGGATGAATTCGCATGTCTTTTCGTAGTAGACGAGACGTTCACGAATTTTGTGTTTATACCTTTTCCGGAGGATTAGGAGGCAAAGTGGTTCCAGCCCTGTGCTTTTAGCGGAACTATGTTGCCCTGCTTCGTGACCATCACATTTTCTTTTTGCTCCTGAACGTATCCGATCAGGTGGATGTCCTGATGATTCTTCACTTTTTCAAAATCATCCTGACGGATTGTGAAAAGCAATTCATAATCTTCCCCGCCGTTCAGCGCACACGTTGCAGGATCAACCTTGAATTCAACAGCAGCTGTTTCATAGGCAGACGTCTCGATTGGGATCTTGTCTTCATAGATGCGCATGCCCACACCGGACTGCGTGCTCAGGTGCATTAACTCGGAAGCCAGGCCATCTGATACGTCGATCATCGCTGTGGGTATGATACCTTTTTCATTGAGGTCAAAGACGATATCCATTCGCGCCTCTGGCTTCAGGAATCTGCTAACCATATATTCATACTTCTCCAGGCCCGGCTGCATGTTCGGGTCGGAAAGGTAAACCTGCTTTTCGCGCTCCAGGACCTGGAGACCAAGGAACGCTGCACCAAGGTCACCGGTCACGCAAATGATGTCGTTGGGCTTTGCCCCGTTGCGATATACAATGTCGGACTTTTTCGCCCGCCCTATTGCCGTTATGGAAATAATAAGGCCGGATAACGATGACGTTGTGTCACCGCCAACAAGGTCGACGTTATAGCTCTCGCATGCAGCATTGATACCCGCATACAGCTCATCAACAGCCTCCAGTGAAAACCGGTTACTGATAGCAACGCTTACAGTAACTTGTTCCGCCCGTGCATTCATCGCCGCGATATCGGAGACGTTTACAGCAATTGACTTATAGCCCAAATGTTTTAGCGGTGTATACCCCAGATCAAAATGAATACCTTCAACCAGCATGTCGGTAGACACTACAACTACATGGTCTCCGGCATCAATCACAGCGGCATCGTCACCAATTCCCTTAAGGGAAGTCGGGTTCCTGACACGGGCCGTATTGCTGATGCGGTCGATAAGGCCAAATTCGCCAAGGTCACTGATTTCGGTTCTTCTTTCGCTCATAGGGACTTTTGTCTACTGTTGGCCGATGAATCGACCCTTTCATCCTGCAAAAGTAAGATTAATGGGCTATTTCACGGATTTATTTGGTAATATCATACGAACTATGCGATGTAAAGCAACGACAATGTCCATCCGGAGACTCTGTTTATTCGCGTCAATCATACCCTTGCTGCTGTGTCTGAGTGGATGCGGCGGGCCAAAGCCGTACTACAAAACGCGCGTCGGAAAGAAGAAGCAGAAGTATTACAACGAGATCCAGTTCAGCGGTCAGAGCGCTGCCGACATGGACGCCCCAAAGCAGCCCAAAAGAAAGCAACCTAAAGCGAAGAAGAAAAAGAAGTAGGCGACCAGATCAACGATCGCCTTTATCCTGGCAGAGCTCTACCAGCACACCATTGGTAGATTTCGGGTGCATGAATGCAATGCGTTTGTTGTCGGCACCATCCTTCGGAACCTGATGGATGAGATTAAAACCTTTTTCCTGGTAGCTGGCAATGGCTGCTTCAATATCGGCTACCTCAAACGCCAGATGGTGAATGCCTTCGCCCCGGTTTGCAATGAATTTGGCTATCGGCGAATCGGGGTTCGTTGCCTCCAGTAATTCGAACTTAACGCCGTTGACGATGAAGAATGACGTTTTCACTCCTTCCGAGGCTACCTCCTCAGTTTTGTAAGGCTCCTGCCCCAGTAACGCAGAAAACAGCGCATTTGAAGCTTTCAGGTCCTTTACAGCGATGCCTATATGCTCTAATCGTTCCATAATTCGTACCTTTATGGTCCAAAAAAGAAACTTTTTGCAAGAATCAAAAGTTAAGAGTTGATATTTAAGCCATGATCATTGAAGCCATGAGCGACATCCACGTTGAGGCGGCGCGTATCCAGCAGGAAATTAAAGACTACCTGGGCTTACGGACGTCCGACCTGGTTTTCGAATACTCCACCATCGACGGGAAAGTGAAGCTTGACCTTATTACTGTGAACCCGCGTCACAACCAGGCCTTTCTCTTCCACAGTGAAACGGGAGCCGAAAAGGTGGATGCACTGAAGAAGATGCTCGCCTATGTGCAGAAGTACAAGGAAAAAGAAAACTCGTACACGATTCAATGGGTGGCAAAGGGCGAAACGGAACTGCACACGTCATACTTTCGTGCAGGCAACATCCTCGACGCACTTCAAAAATTATACTATGGCCGCGACATGAATACGATAGTGGTCTTTAGCGTGGTGTTGAACCCAATTTCCTGATATAACAGCAATTGCGATATGATTACGGTTACTGAAAAAGCAAAAGAAAGAATTACGCAACTACTGCAAGAAGAAGGCCGCAACGAACAACACAACATTCGTGTTTCTGTTAAGGGTGGCGGTTGCTCGGGACTGATGTACGACCTCGGTTTCGACCCGGAAATAAAACCTGCAGATCAGGTGTTTGAAGACAAGGGTATCAAGATTCTCGTCGATAAGAAGAGCTTGCTTTACCTGTTAGGTACGACGCTCGACTTTTCAGATGGCTTGAACGGAAAGGGTTTTCAGTTCATAAATCCAAACGCATCAAGAACTTGTGGCTGTGGCGAAAGCTTTTCAGTCTGATAGGTCTTACAGATTCGAATAACACAGGAGGCTGTCCCGAAAGGGCAGCCTTTTCCATTTGTGGCGTTACGAGAACCGGACGGACTGAAGTCCGTACTTAGAGGATAGGTTCGAGGCTACGCCTCGGGTTTAGTATCGCGTAGTGTTTCCGTCAGGGTGGTGCTGATACTACATAGATCTTTGCTGAGACGCCTGCCGCGTGCTCGGCCGGACTGAAGTCCTCCTTACAAGTTAGCTTCGAGGCTACGCCCCTGGTCTGGTCTCGGGCAGGAAAGCGATGCACTTCAACTCTATCGCTATGGGCGTCGGCAATGCCGTTACCTCTACCGTTGTGCGGCAAGGCTGATTTGTTTTGAAGTACTCCGCATAGATTCGATTGAACACCGGAAAGTCGGCCTTCATGTTCGTCAGAAAAACGGTGACGTCAACAAGATTCTCCCACTGCGCACCTGAAGCTTCAAGGATATGACGCACATTCTGAAACACGGCGTGACATTGCTTCTCAATATCGTATGAGATGATGTTCCGGTTTTCATCAAGCGCGACGCCCGGAATATCGGCCGAGCCTTTTTGTCTCGGCCCGACGCCTGAAAGAAACAGCAAGTTGCCTGCCCTGCGTGCATGCGGATAAGCGCCCACAGGCTCGGGTGCATTCTCGGAATTGATCTTTTCACTCATATTAGCGAGTATGTAATTTCACCGCAATCAACGGTATCCGAACAGCAAACAAAACACATCACCAACATAGTCATTCTCCCCCGAAGATGTAGACAGTTTCACAACCGTAACCATCCAGTCACCGGGATTGCTGATCGTTGTACTCACGGTTCCATCTTTCTCAGTGTATATATTTTGTATCGTAGTGCGGTTATCCCATCGGTTCCAGATTTTGACACGGACACCGAAAGCCGGTTCACCGTTCTCCAATACAGTAAAGTGAATCCGGTCACCGCGTCGTAAAGTTTGTGGATTCTTATCCGGAATTACTTCGACGGGCAATTTACGCGGCTTGTTCCAGCCTTTTGCATTCGCCGTTCCCGACCGAAGTGTGAGCTGAATGTTGTGAGTCAAGGCAATTCTTACGTCTTTGTCAAGATTCCCCTTGCGTTCGCGATCCTCGTAGTAGCGATCGTGACCGTATTGTTTCAGATACTCATTGAAGGATTCGGCTTCAACAGAATACGGCTGCGTCGTTTTAAGAAAGATGAATTGATAGCCTTCGTTATTAAGCTTAGATGTGAAAACTGCCTTTTCATTGCGCTCATACCCGGCAAGAAGGTTCTGGCTGCCGTGTGCGTTCCAGTTTTCGAGTAGTCTGATATCGGTTTTTTCAAGCGGCAACGGACTTCCGATAAACTCTTCGCCGCGTTGAATTTCAATCACTGCCTGTTCACCCGGTTCGTAGAAATATTTATCAGGTCTCAACCACAGCTCCTGCGCATCTACCACAGCCGTTGTAAAGCCGAAAAACCCGACTGTCAAAACCGCAGTGATACAGTTCCTTATCATGAATTCATACGATCTTCAATGTCCTCAACTTCAACCGGGATGTTCTTCATCAAGTCGATAACGCCGTCCTTGCCGATGACAACATTATTTTCAATTCGAATACCAAGCCCTTCCTCCCGAATGTAAATACCCGGCTCCACGGTCCAGACCTGTCCTTCGCGCATTTCATGGTACATATTTCCAACATCATGAACATCAAGTCCCAATTGATGTCCCGTACCGTGCATAAAGTACTTCATGAACAGCGGTTTGTCCTTGTCCTGATTCTTAAGATCGGTTTTGTCGATCAGTTTCAAACTCACCAATTCGCTTTCCGTTATCTTTTGAACTTCTTTGTGATAGTCGAAATACTTTACACCAGGCCGAAGCATTTTCATCGCCTCGCGCTTTATCCGGAGAACTGCGTTATACACTTCCTTCTGCCTTGGTGAAAACCGACCATTTACAGGAATACTGCGGGTAAGATCCGCGTTGTAGTTTGCATACTCAGCGCCGACATCAAGAAGCAGGATATCGCCATCCTGGCAGGGTTTATCGTTATCCAAATAGTGAAGAACACACGAGTCAGCTCCCGAGGCAATGATAGGTTCATACGCAAAACCGCGCGACCCGTTTCGAATGAACTCATGCACGTATTCAGCTTCGATTTCATATTCCATCACGCCGGGTTTTACAAACCTGAGCACGCGTTCAAACCCAAGAGCCGTGATGTCACAAGCACGCTGCATCGCCTCAATTTCAAGCGGATGCTTCACACTGCGAAGGCTGTGCATGATCGGTGCAAGGCGTTCATATTTATGCAGTGGATAACGTTCGAGACACCACTTTACAAATCGCATCTCGCGCGTCTCCACACTGACCTCGGCACGGTAGTGGTCGTTAGTATTCAGGTAGACGTGTTCAACGTTACCCATAACCATCATCGTGTTAAACAACCGATGAAATTCACTAGTCCACAATACAGTTTGGATACCTGTGATTTCGCGAGCCTCTTCCTTTGTGAGTTTATGACCTTCCCATGTGGCGATGAGTTCGCTGGTTTCCCGCAGGAACAACACTTCGCGGTATTTCTCATCCGGGAAATCAGGACAAAGCACGAGAATTGTTTCTTCCTGATCAGCACCGGTAAGGTAGTAAAGGTCGCTGTTCTGACGGAACCGCACAGTGCCATCGGCGTTTGTTGGCATGAGGTCATTCGAGTTGACAACCACGACCGAATTTTTCTTAAGCGACGAAACCAGGTTTCTGCGGTTTGCTATAAACAGATCTTTACTTATCCTTTTGTATCTCATAGTGAAAGCTTATTTTCAAAGGCTGCAATTTAATTAATTCCTTTTCATGACAACCACACGCACACTTACGACTTTGCTTTTCGTCGTTGCAGTTTCCGTCGCACACGCACAGGAAGCTTACCAACCTTCTGCGGAAAACCTGAAAAACCGCGCATGGTTTGAAGATGCGCGCTTCGGGCTGTTTATCCACTGGGGTGTGTACAGTGTTCTCGGTGATGGCGAATGGGTGATGAATACGCAGAAGATACCGATCCGGAATTACGAGAAGCTGCCTGCTTTTTTCAATCCCACCGAATTTGATGCTCGCGAATGGGTGCAGATGGCGAAAGACACCGGCATGAAGTACATCACCATCACAAGTAAACATCACGATGGGTTCGCGATGTGGGACAGCAAAGTGTCCGACTACAACATAGTCAGGAAGACACCGTATGGTAAAGACGTTCTTAAGATGCTCGCGGATGAATGCCAGCGCCAGGGAATTAAACTCTTCTTCTATCATTCACAGCTCGACTGGCGTCATCCGGATTATTACCCGCGCGGATTTACCGGCGGCGATTATACCGGTCGCGAAGAAAAGGGTAACTGGAATGCCTACCTGGACTACATGGACGCGCAGCTTGGTGAGCTGTTGTCAAACTATGGCGAAATCGGCGGGATATGGTTTGACGGAATGTGGGATAAGAAAGACGCCGACTGGCGATTGTCAAAAACATACGGGCTTATTCACAAGCTTCAGCCGGGTGCGTTGGTAGGCAGCAATCACCATATGACGCCCTATCCGGGTGAAGATTTCCAGATGTTCGAAAAAGATCTGCCCGGACACAATACCACCGGGTTTGCGCCTGAACAAACCGTAGGCTCTTTACCGAAAGAGACGTGTGAAACGATAAACGATTCATGGGGATTCAATATCAAGGATGAAAACCACAAGAGCCTGAAAACATTGGTGCAGTACCTCGTAAAAGCTGCAGGGTATGATGCGAACTTCCTTCTTAATGTTGGGCCGATGCCCAATGGCAAGATTCAGCCCGAACACAAAGAGCGCCTGAAACAAATGGGCGAGTGGCTCACGAAGAATGGAGAAACAATTTACGGAACACGTGGTGGTCCGCTGACGCCTCGTGACTGGGGAGTAACGACGCAGAAAGGTGACAAAGTTTACGTTCACGTCCTTGACTGGACGGATGAAAGCTTAATCCTTCCGGCATGGGGAAAACGCGTAAAAGCTGCGCGCGTGTTTGGATCGAAAGAGGTGGTTAAGTTTTCGCAAAACGAATTTGGTATTACAATAAAGATTCCGGCTTCAGCCAGGAATGAAATCGACACGATCATAGAGCTGGAAACAAAGTAGTGAATGGATTCTCTGAAGATCAGCGTAGCGCAGTTTGAAAACCGCAGCGGCGACAAGGCATACAACCTCTCTATTATTGAACGTCTTGCCGCACGGGCAACAGCCGAAGGATCGAAGGTTGTTTGTTTTCACGAGTGCTCCGTCACCGGTTATTCCTTTGCCCGAAAACTTAATTCGGAGCAAATGCTCGAACTCGCGGAACCGATTCCTGACGGTCCGTCAATACGTGCATTAATCGACATCTCCCGCCGTAACAACATAGTCATACTTGCAGGGCTGTTTGAAAAAGATGATGCTGGTGCAATTTACAAGGCACAAGTATGCGTGAATGGCGATGGCGTTGTAGCAAAACACCGCAAGCTGCATCCGTTCATCAATTCCGCCATACGTCCCGGTGACAGTTACACCGTGTTTGACTTGTTTGGATGGAAATGCGGCATACTCATTTGTTATGATAATAACATAATCGAGAACGTCAGGGCAACGGCTATGCTGGGCGCCGAAATCATTTTCATGCCCCACGTCACGATGTGCACACCTTCGACGAGGCCGGGAGCAGGTTTTGTTGATCCAACACTTTGGGAGAACCGGCACAATGATCCCACTACCTTACGCGCTGAGTTCACCGGATTGAAGGGACGTGCCTGGCTTATGAAATGGCTTCCGGCACGCGCCTATGATAACGGAGTTTATGTAGCTTTCGCGAACCCGATTGGCATGGACGATGACCAACTCAAGAACGGATGCTCCATGATTCTCGATCCGTTTGGCGACATACTTACCGAGTGCACAACCTTCAACGATGAAATTGTTTCGGCGACCCTGATCCGAAAGAAGCTCACCGACGCGGGAGGTTATCGGTACAGGCAGGCCCGCCGCCCCGATCTTTACCGCGACATTCTGGGAGAGTCACATCAACCGCATCAACAAGTAATCTGGATGAAGAGCAGTTCGAAAAAATAGTCCAGACTCCCGTCGTTCACTTTTCACCGCCGGACAGGTATTTTTACCATACCTCGCACCGACTGCAACTCTACACTCCCATTGCCCGTGATATGCCCATCGCCTGCAGCCCCATGCCAGAGGTGAGATTTCATTCGAAATGAAGGTTTTATGAAATTATCTGAGGTTTTCTTATTCCCCCGGGCAACCCTGTGCGCTCCGTTCTGGTCTTAGCCTCAAATTCTTCGTTCATGAAGTCAATTCTTAACATATCGATATTGCTCGCCCTGGTTTCCCTATTCCAGGGTTGCGATGATGATGCGTTTCCCGATACACTGCCAGGGACGTATTTTATGATCCAGCTCAACCCTGATGACATCTACCTATACAACTCGGGAAATCCAAGCGGAGTACGACTCGATCCCCTTGTCAATGACAGTATCAAAGTTGAGGTAACGGTTTCCTATTCAACCCCCGGTTTTGGTACCATTAAATTCGTTGCAAATGAGGGATGGTTTTACGTTCCGAACCCGGGCTTTTATGGAATCGATAATGTCACGTACACCGTTTGCCACCCGGAAGGATGCGGGTCCGCGTCAATAACGTTATACGTTGAAGAACCGATAGATTCTGAAAACTGCACATACGCGATTGTTGGTGAAGAGGTAGAGACTGAAATGAACCAGCCTGTTCAAATCCGGATCTTCGACAACGATACGGTGTGTCATTACGCAGGCAGCAGCGTATTCAGTCCCGAACACGGAAGATTCGACACCTACGCATACTCGGGCAGTTATAAGAATGTGGTATACGTCTACTACCCGCCGAAAAACTTTACCGGAACCGACAAGTTCAAGTACAGACTCTTTACGACAGATGGCGAATACCTGGAGGCATATTGTACAATAACAGTAAAATGACAGCTGCGACTGCATGACAGAATGGGAAATAATAGAAGGCTGCATCGCCAATAAAGCTTCCGCACAGGAGAAGCTTTATTCCCTTTTCTCCCGCCGGATGATGGCGGTTTGTCTGCGCTATACAAAGTCAAGAGCTGAAGCTGAAGATATTTTCCATGAGGCATTTGTCAAGGTGTTCAGGAACATACACATGTGGCAAGGTGGAGCCTTTGAAGGTTGGATGCGACGGATTTTCGTGAATACCGCCATTAATCATTTCCACCAGAACAAGAAATATTTTGATCATGTGGATTCCTCTTATGCGGAAACGACACTGGCCGCACCGGAGAATCCGCATGCCGAACTTTCCGGAAAGGAATTGCTCCAACTCATCGATCAGCTGCCCGAAGGCTATCGTCTGGTCTTTAACTTACATGTTGTCGAAGGATACGGCCACTCAGAAATCGCCGACATGCTGAAGATTGCGGAGGGCAGTTCGAAGTCGCAGTTGTTTAAAGCCAAAGCATACCTGAAGAAACTTATTGAGAACAAAACCATTTCTGAACCATGTTGAATGACAAGGAACTTGAAGAAATCGGAAAGCGGTTGTATGACCTTGAAGACAATCCGCCACGCGGAGGCTGGGAGAAAATAGCTTCCGAACTCGCCGGCGATAATCCGGAAACACCACCGTTCATGTGGAAAAATGGTTGGAAGTTTATTCCACTTCTCCTGATTCCCGTGCTAACGTATTGGTTATGGCCGGAATCCGTTCCTGTAAATCAGACAGCGTCGTCTGTCGGCACCGGCATTGATTTGTCGAAAGCCGATGAAAACGCGTCAAAGGAAAATGCCACCGAAAAAGCGGAAACTGACAGCATTCGCGTAATTCACAACGAAAGCAGGCACATCGCAACACAGCAACATGACATAAACCGTATCGCTATACCCGACTCAAATGAAACTTCGAGCACGGTCTCTGAAAACAATCCGCGATCTGAAGACAGGGTCGTATCCAGGGCGGACATTACAGCCGAATTGGTTCGTGGCATGACTCATGAATCAACAAACAAAAAAGAAAGTGGATTGTTCGTTGACAGCATATCATTCAAACCAGATCGCAATGACATCGCTTCTGTCGAAGAGAATAATGAATTCACTACAAGCAAAGAACAGGTAGTGACCGACTCATCAGACAATGCCCCGTACGTTGCTGCTCAAGAAGCATCAAAATCAACCGGTGGAGTGCTTAAATCAGAGGAAGAAGTTTCGGCGACAGAATCAAACAACGTTGAACTGGATTCAAAGAAGGCGAATCTGATCGAAACCGCTGAAGTTTTCATTGTTGAAGAAGCCGAACCAGCTATTGCTGACGAAACGTCATTGGCAGATGCACGCAATGAAGCAAAGGCCGGATTTGGTCCGTGGCGAATTTCATTTGCCGCAATTCCACAGTTCGCCGATCAGTCCATACGACCTGTCGTGAATGACGAAACTTTTGTGACTTCAGTCGGAAGGAAGCACAAGTATCCTGACTATACCGGAATGGGAATTACGTTTGGAATGGGACGCGCAGTAAGGAAGAACCTATATGTTGATGCTCAGCTCTCATACACGCGCACAAAGCACGATGTGTCTTATACCTATGCCACAGGAAAGGTTGACACGTTACTCGCTCAACTCCGCAACGACGGCAGCGTGAGCGTAATTCCGGTTTATGCATTGGCGACAAGTGAGAAGGATGCTGCCTTTACCAAGGGCGGCGTCAGGCTGATGGCAACCTACTACTTCCGGGCAAACCCGGTCCGTCGCTTTAGTTTGTCGGCAGGCGCCGGAGTTAATTATCTGCTTTCTGCAAAGCTTACTGAACGGTCTACAGGAAACGTACTTTCTTCGGATGACTATCTCGATGACCGAATAAACTATTCCATCTTTGTTGCAGCAGGTTACAATGTTATGCTCGGCAAAGGGTGGGAAGTAATGTTCTCTCCAATGTTAAATTACAATCTGAAAAAAATCAGCACCGGACAACAACCTTTTGAGTTCACGAAACGTTCATACGGTATGAGCGTAATGCTTTCGAAAGCGCTCCACTAGTCCGACAATTCACTCTCTATATATATAAATAAGTAAGAGGCTGCACTAAACATGCAGCCTCTTCTTTTTTCTATTCGTGCCGCAGAAATATTTTTTCCTCAGGCAACCGTCTGACTACACTTCCTGTCTGAGACGCAAACAAAAACTCCAAATGAAAGTATTAGGTAAATTTTTCAGCGTACTCATCATGCTCGCGATTCTTGCGCTCAATGCATGTGATGATAATGAAGTAGTCGTACCTGCAACAAATGGTCTTCTTGCACGCGCCGGTGAAGACCAGACTACCCAGGTTGGAACCGGGGTTCTGCTAGATGGTTCCGCCTCACACGACAAAAACGGAAGGTCATTTTCGTTCCACTGGACGGTCAAGACAAAGCCGGCAACCAGTATCGCCACACTGGCTACGCCAGACCAAAATAAAACAACGTTTACCCCGGACGTTGCAGGGAATTACCTCATCGAACTTACAATAAAACAGGGGTCGCTTTCCGCAACCGACCATGTGATCGTTACCGCTATATCAAACACACCGGGTGATCCTGTCGCCGTGATCATTGATGAGGACATTATTGCTCCAACAACGCTAACGGACATTTTCGACGATCCCGCGCAGGCTGACTATGTCGTAACGCGTACTATCGATGTCAGGGCAGACCTGACAATTGCCCCGGGTGTTGTTGTACACTTCAATGACCATGCAGGGCTTAAAATCACAGATGGCGCATTTAAAGCAGCAGGCACGGCCGAAAATCCCATTGTGTTAGAAGGTTATAACCCAAATACAAATTGGAAGGGTGTCATCATCTACAGCAATGATCCGACAAACGAAATGAAATACGTCTCGGTTCGCGACGCCGGTAGTGAAGCTGATTACGAAACGCAGGTCAGGGCCGCCGTCACACTCGCGGGATCACCTTTGTCGGGTGCTGCATTGAAGATAATAAACACGTCGATTGAAAAGAGTGGTGGATTCGGATTGTTTGTCGCCGGCAAGTCAACCATCACAGCCTTCGCTGACAACCATTTCTCGCAAAATACAACGTCGGCTGTATACGCCACTGCAAACGAAATTCACAAAATCGACGCGAACACCACTTTTAACGGTAACGGATTCAATGGAATTGAAACATACGGTCCACTCAATCACGAGGCCGAAGTTGAATGGAAAAAACTCAGCAACGGATCGTACCTGATCAGTAACCACCTTGAGATAGAATCAGGTTTGAAGATTGAACCTGGTGTATCATTCCGGGTTCGGCCACAGACAACAGTCAAAGTTAAAGGCAACGGCTATCTTAAGTCAGTTGGAACGGAGGCGTCGCGAATTACATTCACGTCTGTTGCTACAAACTCCTATTGGAACGGCTTGCTCATAAACACATCGAGTCCATTAAACAAGATTGCTTACACCGACATTTCATATGCAGGCATGACAAAATTCCCTGGCGCGGAACACGAGGGCAACATCGTTTTGGGTCCATCAGGCAAAGTGGTTATTGAGAACACCTCAATTAAGTTCGGTCTGGGTTACGGTGTCGTGGCAAATACTAAAACGCAGGTCAATGCAGATATTGCCGCGGTCAACGCATTTGCCAGTCTCACCAAAGGCTGGGTCTTCCCCACAATCCTGCACTATCCATATCTGCCGTTGCTCACCGGAGAATGGCTTGACTATTGGTCATTCTTCAATGGCAAGACTGGCATTGCTCCCAACTTCTACAACGCTGCCACGCAAACCTGGTATGGTGGCGCTGCATCACCGTGGGTAATGGCCGGAACATTAGGCATGGGACTGCACATAAGTGAAGACAAGTCATACACATGGACCATTGCAGAACATTCCCCGATGACGGGATGCGAATCCTATTCTTCAGAGTTTATTACCGGCAATGTTACCTGGACCGATGAAACTGTGATGTTCACAGAAGACTTTTGGCGCAGCCGGTTTATCAATTCGTGTGATGCCAGTCAAAACGTTGATATTGATGTGACACCGGGTGCTATGACACTCTCCTATACGATTACAAAAATGTTTAATGTGTCTACAGGAGCCGAGTATTGGGAACTGAGGTTCATAAACCCAGACAACTCAACATTTTCACTGTACAGAAACCTGTGATTCCAAAAGGCCGGTGCGAACACGTCGGCCTTTTGTTTTGGAAAACATTTCTCATTCCCAGGGGGGAAATAAATCCGGAATGACTAACACCTGGAAGGTTGACAAGGGCATCCATTTCGGTTATTTTAGGCGGCATTTCTTCAAACTAACTTGAATTAAATACAAACCGATGACACCCTTGAAACCCATCAAAGTAGCCGTAGCCGGTGTAGGCTTTATCGGCCCAGTTCATATTGAATCACTGCGGAGAGCCGGCAACATTGAAATCGCGGCCCTGTTTCACCCTTTTGAAAACGAGGCCGCCGAAAAGGCCGTGGCGATGGGCATTCCTGCTTTCAATACTGATTACGACAAGATGGTAAAAGAGGCGGATTTTGAATGCGTACATATTTGTACGCCAAATAACCTTCATTATCCGATGGCGAAGGCTGCTCTTCTCGCGGGAAAGCATGTGGTCTGTGAAAAGCCTCTTGCAACAACGGTGAAAGAAGCAGAAGAACTACTTTCCATCGCGCGTGAGAAGAAACTTGTGCACGCAGTAAGTTTCAACCTGCGTTATTATCCCCTCGTGCGTCAGATGAAGATGATGCGGGAAAAAGGCGAACTTGGTAATGTATACTCTATCGTGGGAAGTTATCTGCAAGACTGGCTTTTCTACAACACTGATTACAACTGGAGACTGGAACCTGACAAGTCGGGAGACAGCAAAGCGGTTGCCGATATCGGTTCACACCTGATTGATTTGATTGAATACATCTCCGGGTTGTCTATTACAGAAGTGATGGCAGACTTTTCGACCGTTCATCCGACAAGGAAGAAGCCATTGAAGGCAGTCGAAACTTACTCTGGCAAAATGCTTCAGCCTGAAGATTACGCCGATGTGCCGATCAACACGGAAGATTATGCAAGTGTCCTGCTTCGCTTTCAAAATGGTAGCCGTGGCGTTGTAACGGTAAGTCAGGTTGCCGCAGGTCGTAAAAACAGACTTGGCCTTGAAATTCACGGTTCAAATCTGACCATGGGATGGAATTCTGAATCGCCAAATGAGCTATGGATCGGAAAACGAAACGAACCAAATCAGGTATTGCTTCGTGATCCTGCTTTGGTAGATAAGGAAGTGCGTCCTATTATTTCATACCCCGGTGGTCACAACGAAGGGTTCGGTGATACATCAAAACAACTGTTCCGCGAAATCTACGCAGCGGTGAGAGCAGGAAAACAACCTGAGACACCCACGTATCCGACTTTCGAAGAAGGTCTTCGTGAACTGCGTCTATGCGATGCTATTGTGGAAAGTCACAGAAAACAATCCTGGATTAAAGTTTAGTACGTGCCAAAAAGGAAGGACATTAAGTTGCTCTCGTAAAGAGAACCGCTTAATGTCCTTATCCTGATTCTTTCCGAATTAACTGCGCGGAATGTGGGTACTTTGGTTACCATGGTTATCAGCCACCGGTATGGCACCGCCCTGTGGAAGGGTAGCACTATCGGTATGGATGTAATTCACCAGAATGTAACTAAGACCGAATCCCGAAAAGACGCCCTCCAGCTGTACTACGCACGAAGCGATGTACGGATTCAGATATCGACCAATAGGTTCGTTTACCTGAATGGATTGCATAAGGTTGCCTTCGAGTTTCAAAAAGAAAAACAGGAATATTCCAAACGTCGTCGCCCCGATGAACGAGGTTGCAGACCCTAATGTTAACGCCCTGAAATAACTGATATGTCCGTCATGCACGCGGCGGTATTGCATCATTGCAAAGTATATCCCGGCCAACATGATAAACAGATTCAGAAATCGCAATTCAATCACGTGTTGCAGGCCCAGGGCGTACATGATTAGAAAATACACCGTCAGACCGAGAAAGATCAACGTTCCGTAGATGGACGCGACTTCCCAGGTATGCCTTTTATTTAAAATCTCTTCCTTTATCCTCATACGCATAGATATTACGTTGTGAGGATAAAGTTTAAAAGGTCATGCCAGGATCACCCCTGAGACACGTTGACTTCGTCGGTAGTAATCCAGTTAAGCAGAACGAACGTCACGAGAAATCCGGAGAAAAAGCCTTCGAGCAGCACGATGAAGGATGCGATGTAAGGATTAAGGTAGCGGCCCATCGGTTCATTTTCCTGAATGGAACGCATCAGTTCACCATCCATTTGCATGTAAGCAAACAGAAAGACAGCAAACACCAGGGAGCCGATACCTGAAGTAGCCACACCAAGAATGAGGCCCCTAAAATAATTTAGATGGCCATCATGGGTACGCTTAAAAGCCTTCAGGGCATAATAGACGCCGGCTACAAGAATGATCAGATTTGTAAATCGCAACTCGACGTGATTGCTGAGTCCGATTATTTTCATCAGTAGAAAGTAAACGATAAGCCCCCCTGCAATTGTCAGCCCATACTTTTCCGCAATTTTGTTGGGATTGTTCAGAAAGTTCATAGGGA
Organism: Bacteroidota bacterium; assembly: GCA_023417955.1. Lineage (GTDB taxonomy): Bacteria > Bacteroidota > Bacteroidia > Cytophagales > Cyclobacteriaceae > Ohtaekwangia. The sequence goes on along the minus strand of JAEZDW010000169.1, from coordinate 5,878 downwards.
TGTGTGGTTTAAGTGAGTAATGAAGTTTACACTTTTTTTTAAAGGGGGCAACGTTGTAAAAGGAGCAGCTTTTTGTTATTTTATTGCTTTCTGCTGTTGGTAAAATGACACTTGACGAATTTAAACAGACGCTGTCGTTACCGGAACCCCCGGATGGAGTTAGCGTGCTATTACATGCACTCTGGCATGATGGCAAAGGCGAATGGGAGGCAGCACACAATATTGCACAGGATGTCGATAACACAGATGGATCCTGGGTACACGCATATCTGCACAGAAAAGAGGGCGACGAATGGAATGCAGGCTATTGGTATCGTCGCGCTGGTAAGCCGTCTTATGATGGTTCGCTCGACGAGGAATGGGAACAACTTGTAAAGCACTTCCTGAAGTGAATTCTTCTCCTGGCCGCTCTGCACAAATTAGTTCTCGGGTAGCCACCGCCATTAAGCACAAAGAGGCTGCCTCTTCTGAGACAACCTCTTTTTTTTATTTGGCAAACGTCCTTAACGTCCGGCGCTGCCAAGATTATAAAGGGCCGTTATCTCAGCATTAGAGAGCGACGTATTAAAAACCCTGACGTCATCTACCCCGGCCGTTGCGAGCACCTGCCACGCAGGCATTTCCGGAGCCATGGCAAAGCCGATGTTTGATGTGGACAGACTTCCAAATACGGCCTGAACCGGAGTTCGCATCACGAGTTCAGTTGTGTTTTCACCACGGTTGCTGTATGCACCAATAGATTCGCCGTTTGCGAATATCTCGAGCATGTGTGACGACGCCGTAAAGCGTACAACGAAATGCACCCACTCACCTGATGCTTCAAGAACACCTACCGGAGGATTACCACGCGGATCGGGTCGGTTATCCTGTGAGTTCGTTGTTCCGTCGTCGTTCAGCGAAAGATAATTTGTCTTCAGTACAAGCGTGTCACCTGCACCATTTTCCGGCGGAAACCAACCTGTCTCCGCACTTAGACTCAGATTACCCCAAAAGTCTTCATTGTCTGTTGGGAACAATCCGAAAAACGTCGTAAACGCGGTACCGTTGTTCATTACGTTTACCCATGAACTGACTGTGTAATTGCTCAGCGAGTTTTCCTGATTGATCGCATCAATCGGGGGATACACCAATGCACCGGCATTGAGATCAAGAGCCCGTCCAAGTTGTCCTTCTCTGAAACCAACAGTACCATAGGTTCCCTCAGGATCGGTTCCTGAGATCGCTTCTTGTTCCGTGTCATCGAATGTCCAATGCGCTACCAGGTTGTCCGAGGCTACTTCATCTGAACTGTTGTAACCGTCAATCGGTGGCAGGTCATTATCACCACCGTTGTCGTCATCACATGAGGCGAAAAATGCAAAACAACCGATCAGTAAGCCACTCAATAAATAATTGATTTTTCTTTTCATCTTCTTCATCTTTTGATTTGTTCTATTTGTTATTTGGGTTTCTCATCAATAGCCGGGGTTCTGTTCGAGTTTACCGGCGCTGAGCAGAATTTGCGAATTCGGGATGGGTAACAATTCATGCGTTCCTTCTTCAAAATTTGTTTTCCCGGCAGCATGCATCACCTCTGCGGCTCGCCCCTGGCGCACTATATCGAAAAAGCGATCATGCTCCATCGCCAGTTCTACGCGTCGTTCATGCCAGACGTCATCGAGGGTTACAGCCCCGAGGGGATCGAGACCGGCCCGTTCACGTAATGGGTTTATTCTTGCTGCAGGATCGCCCGTTCCGAGTCGAACAGCTGCCTCGGCATTCATCAACAATACCTCTGCATAGCGCAGTATCTTGATATTTTGTGGACGGTCTTTGTCCTGCGGCACTGCAAACTCTTCTTCAAGGCGGCTTGTATATGCCTTATAGTTGTAGTAAAAATTTTGTACCGAGTCTTTGCTCGGCACACGGAAGCCATCCCAAAGCACCGTTCCCTGATGTGTTCCTGAGTTATCAATGAAAATGACAGTTGCATCGCGGCGCAAGTCTCCGGGTTCGTATTCGTTTATGAGATTAGTTGACGGGTTGTTGAATCCCCAGCCCAAATCATCCCAGCCACCTAATCCACCGGACCGAACACCCTGTGGCGCGGTATAGTTATCGACTTTGAGGTTTGCGTTGTTGAACTTTCCGGTTTGTATTTCAAAAATTGACTCCTCACTGTTGTCACCTGCCTGCCGGAAAAGGACTGCATAGTCTTCATTTAGTGTATACTGACCAGAAGCGATCACTTCTTCAGTTAGTTCATACACAGTTTCCCAATTATTGAGATACATGTGAACCTTTGCCAGTAGAGTCTGAGCCGCTCCTTTTGTAACGTGACCCCTGGCGGATTCGCCGGCGAGCTTCAAATTTGTCACAGCAAATTCAAGATCTTCGATGATCGCGTTGTACACTGCTTCTGCCGAGGCACGTGTCTGAAATGCCGGATCGTTGTTTGCTTCTTCAGCCGTTTCGGGCACACGCAAAACGAGAGGTACTCCTCCGTACAACCGGACAAGATTGAAATAGAGGTATCCGCGTATAAAGCGAACCTCTCCAATGAGCCGGTTTCGAGTTTCCTCAGACACGGCTGCATTTGTCAGCGAGGCCAACGCCTGGTTTGCCGCGCCGATGCCATTATAGTATCCGCTCCACAAAGTTTCTGCGAAGCGATTTGTTGCTGCGATCGTGAAGTTGTCGAGATCGCCAACGGGAACCAACTGATCCGCCGGCGTGCTTCCCTTGTCTGCATCATCAGAACGGATATCTGTAACAGAAACAAAAGCAAAGCCATGCACATCACCATTGCCAAACGCGTCACCCTGAAGAAGGCTGTTATAGACACCGGTCACAAGTTTCTGTGCAAGATTCGGATCAGATTCCGTTGTTGGCCCACCCTGAACTGCTACATCGAGAAATTCATCGCTACATGAAATGCTAGTCACCAATGTGATCGCCAATACTGATATTTTCAGAAAAAATCTCTTGTGTTTCATGACGCTTAGAATGTTACATTTAAACCTGCTGCAATTGTGCGTGTCATGGGGTAAGCATTCAGCTCAATACCTGAGCTTATCGGATCACCGGGTAATTCAGCTGTGAAGCCTGAATATTTCTGCCACGTAAACAGATTCTGGGAAGTCGCGAAAATCCGCAACGAAGAAATTCTCAGGCGTTCAAGACTTGACGCGCCAAACGTGTAGCCGATCGTGAGATTATTTATCCTGATGAAGTCTCCCGGCTCAACGAAATAAGTAGAAGCCAAAAGATTACCGACATTCGCTCCAGGCTCGGTCTGACTGTGATTTTGTGAAGTCCATCGGTTGTACACGACATCACGTTCCACGTTGTCACGGCCTTCAACGCGAACTGCCTTCTTGCCATTATAAACTTCATTGCCGACGTTTCCGTAAATCGTGAAACTCAGATCCCATTGTCTGAAGTTTACACCTCCATTTAGGCCGAAGTATGCAACGGGTTGATATGATCCTGCGAACACACGATCCGCATCACTGATTTGACCATCGCCATCCGTGTCCTGATATTTGAAGTCACCAGGCTTCGCTGTAGGCTGAATAGGATTGCCGTCATCGTTAGTGTATGCGTTTACCTCTGCGCCCGAGTTAAACACGCCGAGTACTTTGAGCACATAAAAGCTGCCGATGGGTTCGCCATTGTCGGTTCGCGTTGTAAATCCCTGGGCAGCGCCAATGCCACCGCCGAGAATCGCCTGGCCACCGTTAAGGTTCAGCACGCGATTCCTGTTGAATGTTACGTTCCCGCCAATGTTGTAGGACCAGTCGTCATTGATTTGGTTCTTCCAGTTCAATGCCGCCTCAAGACCAACGTTCTCAATAGAGGCGACGTTTGTGATAATCACGCCATCGGCGTCACCAACCGTACGCGGGATGGGAATATTGCTCAGTGCATTCTCGACGCGTTTATTGTAGTAGTTTATTTCACCCGTCAATCTGGAATCAAGCATTTCAAATTCGACAGCTACGTCAAACTCTTCCGTTGTTTCCCAATTGATGTTCGGATCAATAATCTGATTGATTTGGGCTCCGTTTTCAGCTGTAGACGCACTGCCATTAAACGCATAAGCGCGATTGAGCACTACCGTTTGAGTAAACGCATTCGTCGGAATTTGATCATTGCCGACTTTTCCATAGGAGGCTCTCAATTTTAACAAATCAAACATATCCTGATTGTCCATAAAGGCTTCGCGGGAAAGCACCCACCCTAATCCAACGGAGGGGTACATTTGCCAACGGTTCTTTGAAGGAAGTCTCGAGCTTCCGTCTGCGCGAATCGTTGCTGTAAGCAGATACTTGTCTCTAAAACCGTAATTCAACCGGGCCAGGTAAGAGTTGCGTGCCCAGGCATCACCACCGCCACCGTTTTGCGAAGTGTTCGCATCACCCACACCGATGTACCATAGATCTCTGTCCGGAGGCACATCACTTCTGTTCGCCGAAATAGAGGTGAACGTAAATTTCTCGGCAGTTGCACCGAGCAATAACGTGAAACTATGCTCATCGAAATCGCGGGTGAGGGTTGCAGTGTTGTCCCACACCCAGCGGAACGCCTGATTCTGTGCAACGCTAAGGCTACTCAAAGGGCGCTGCTGATTACCGCCGGAAATCAAAAAAGTATTCTCATCCGCGAGAAACGAGTAGAAATACCCCCGATGCAACGAGTTACGCCAGTCGGCTCCGAGTGAGGAACGCAGGGTCAACCATTCAGCAGGAACGAATTCAAGAAATGTCGTACCCTGCAATCTGTTTTCCCTTACGTTGATATCATTGTTATTAACATCAAGAAGCGGGTTTCCTACATTCTGATATGCGGACGTGTTTCCATATCTCCCATCGATGCGGCTCGCAATAATCGGGGCCGCCCTATACGCGTTGTTATACACGCCACCTATATTTCCATACGGATCAATATTTATATTGCCAAAGCCATTCTGATTAACACTGTTGGTGTAGGAAGACAACAATCCAAAAGTCAGTTTGTCCGATATGGTGTATTCATTATTAAAACGGACGCTGAATCGTTCGAAATCATTATTGAGAACAATACCTTCATCGTTCCAGTAACCAAAATTCAGGAAGTAGTTCAGGCGTTCATTTCTGCCGGAAAGCGAAATGTTATGGTTATGCTGAAATGCTGTCCGCAGAATTTCGTCGAACCAATCGGTATCATACTCTGAAGTTGGTGGTGCCGATCCGGTTGCTGCCTGCACGTAGTTGCTGTATTCGCGGGCATTGGCCATCTCGACCAGGTTCGACGCTTGTCGGATCCCGATATTATTATTATAACTAATGTTAACTCCTTCTGAGGCACCTTTGCGGGTCGTTATAATTACGACACCATTAGCACCGCGGGATCCATAGATCGCAGCGGCAGATGCATCCTTAAGTACCGTCATGTCGACAATATCAGCAGTGTTTATATTACTGATATCATCGGTAAGTACACCATCAACTACATACAGGGCAGTCGTTGCACCAAGCGCAGTGCCAACACCACGGACGCGAATCTGCGGCGAAGTACCTGGTTGACCGCTGCTGATAATCTGAACTCCCGATACTTTACCCTGCATGGCTTGCGTTGCTGTCAGCACCGGTTGCTGTGTCAACTCCTCACCTCGCACGGTTGCCGTCGCTCCGGTGATATCAGACTTCTGCTGGACTCCATATCCAATCACCACGACGTCCTCCAAAACAGCAACGTCCTGTGCAAGCGTGACATCCACTGTTGTTTTGTTTGCGACATTAATGGTCTGGCTTTGATAACCGACAAATGAAAAAGTTAAAGCATCTTCGCCTGTGGTTAGCGTAATAGAAAACTCGCCATTTACATCCGTGGTTGTTCCCTTCGTCGTACCGTCGAC
>JAEZDW010000151.1 GCA_023417955.1 Bacteroidota bacterium | reverse complement strand
GTCTAACACATGTCTGAAAGACACACTTTGGTCTTTCATAGACTGTGCAAGATCCCTAAGCAATTCGTGGGCTTCGCTGCGGGTGAGTCCGGCCCTGCCAATACCCGTCTTGATCTCCATACGTGTGAGAAAATTACTGTGAAGAAACTGAAAACCGATGGTATTTGGCGATGATATTTCTCACCATCCGGCGGCAACAGGCAGATCTTTTGTCAAAGTCCAGCGGCTTTTTTCTCACGTCCCGTATAGAACTCGAGAAAACAATGGAGAACGGGAACATCAGCGGCGGCCCAGTCAAGGTGCGGCAATTCCTCTATTGTAAGCCATTGATAGTCCAGGTGTTCATGAAGGACGATTTGACCGGAAATCAATCTTGCAACAAAAGGAAGTAAGCGAATTGAAAAATCAGGGTATTGATATGGTTGCGGATCGAGTTTGTGAACCGGTTCGACACGAATGTTGAGCTCTTCGACCAGTTCACGCACCAGACATTGCTCTGGGGATTCTTCGGGTTCTACCTTTCCTCCGGGGAACTCCCACTTTAGCGGCGTGCTCATGCGCTCGCTACGCTGGGTAACGAGTACACGACCCTCGTGAATAATTATTGCGCAGGTTACGTCTATCAAATCAATAGCGTATTATGAATCATTTCAGCTTTTCAATCGCAACCCGTCCACCGTCTGCAACCGCCTTGTGGATCGCATCGATTATGAGCATGTCTTTAAGCCCCTCCTCTCCGCTTACGATCGACTCGCGATCTTCCATCACACATTTCACGAAGTCTTCGATCTGAAGTTTCTGTTGGAACACTTGTGGAAAGTCGATCTTTCCGAGCGATGAAGCTCCGGTGACTCCTCTGTATTGCGTGGCAGGATTAAGCTCGATATACCCGTTTGTGCACGCCGCGAATAAGCGATCAATCGTACCTGCCGAACCCGAATAACAATTGCAAAGTGTGCCATCGGACCACTCGAGCTGCCACGTGAATAGCTCCTGAACTTCTTTAAAAATATCCTTGCGTTTTGTGGTTGCCTGCGCGGTCACATACGCCGGTTCACTTCCTTTTGCATGCCGTGCGCTCTGAATGGGATATACGGCAAGATTATAAAGTGGTCCACCGCCCATTGCTTTCTGAAGTTTCCACGATCCGGTTGGGGGCGTTGAAAAATAACCAAGTGCACACTCCATGTAATTGACAGGTCCGAGTATCTCCTGCTGACCAAGACGTTTCGCTTCTATGAAGTGAGGATCAAAATGCATTCGATAACCGATGGACAGCTTTCGGTTTGCTTTTTTTGAAGCAGCAATCATTTGTCGCGCTTCTTCAGCATTCATGGCCATCGGTTTCTCACAGATCACATGCTTTCCAGCCTGAAGAGCACGAATGGTGTATTCAGCGTGCATGCTGTTCGGCAAAACGATGTAAATGACATCAATACTCTTGTTTTTTGAAATCTCGTCGAAGCTGCTGTACGAGTACACGTTTTCCTTAGGAATTTTGTACTCGCGCGACCACGATGTAGCCTTCGAAGGAGTGCCAGTAACGATGCCCGCCAGAAAACAATTTGACGCTTCCTTCAAGGCAGGTCCGAGAATGGCAGTACTGTAGTTGCCCAATCCGACGAGTGCAATACCAAGTTTGTCCTTCTTCTGAACTGCTGGTGGAGTTATCGCCGACCATGCGGGAGTGGTGGCAACCGCGGCAGCCATTGTTGATATGCTTTGAATAAATCTTCGTCTTGAACTCATGCCGTTTTTTGTTTTGACGAGATTAAAGATAAAGATTTTCAAGTCTTCGGAATGACCGTTAGAATAAGAGCCAGCCAACACTGTTAAGTGGTCGTTATACTATTTGGCTGCTAACAAAAAAACGCCCTCTCTAACGGCTTGTGGATGTCTAATGATGCAATCAGCTAGCTTCGGTGATTTAATCCCTGACCTCAACGGCACAGGCATGACGTGCGTATCAGAGAAAAGGTTAATTGTAGACAACTTTCCTATCAAAATAGCGGACTATTTGGCGCGCAGTTTCGCGCATGCGGACTTGCACCAGACGGGGATCTCCTTTCATATCAGTATAAATCTCAACTGCATCGACGGGCTCGCGTTCGTAAAAGAAATCAGCAGGCAGTTGGCCCAGAAACATACAGATTTTTACCAGGTCACCAAAAGGAAACGTCTGCGCTGAAAGCAACTGACGCCCCACCGCGGATGCATCATAATTTAAATGAGCTGCCAGGGATCCGACACTCTTGTTCTTTTCACGCAGCAGTTCCATGATGTTCTGATTGAATCGATGAACTTTTCCTTCGTACGTGGGCATAGTCTTTTGCTTTAGATCGTGACGAGCTTAACATGAAGATAATCTTCTCATCGTACGTGATTGGAATGCCTGATGAAATTTAGCGATAAATAAATCAGAAAACGTTTGAGGTAATGACGATTACAATATCAGCAAATCCACAAACGTGTGCGAAACTATGTCTGGTCGCCAAAATCTGTTATGATGGAGCCACTGCTTGCATTAGGATAGCACAAAGCCAGGCTCCGTAGGTTCCGAGAGCATATCCCAAGACTGCCAACAATACACCTACGGGTGCGAGTGAAGGGTGAAAAGCAGAAGCGACGATAGGCGCAGAGGCAGCACCCCCGATGTTTGCCATACTTCCCGCAGCTGTAAAGAAGAAAGGTGCTTTGATAATCCAGGCGACGAATAACATGATGGCAACGTGGATACACATCCAAATGCTACCGACTAAGAATAGCTGATAATTATAATAGATGGACTTCAAATCCATTTGCATACCAATCGTTGCAACAAGCACGTATAGGAGCACACTACCCAGGCGTGATGCACCCACTCCCTCCAGTTCCCGCGCGCGGGTAAACGATAGCAATAAACCAAATGTAGTCGCGAGCACCACAATCCAGAAGAACGCTGAATCAAGACTAAACCTGTCCAGTTCCCATGATTCAGGGAGGCTCTTTATGAATGGCACGATATAATCAGAAAGCCAGTGTGAAAGTCCGGTTATCCCAAAAGCGCAACCAAGAATGACCATTGTATCGGCCAGGGAAGGCATCCGAAGAATGGAAAGACGGAACTTTTCAATCCGCGATTTCACCTCTTCTATCGCTGACGCATCTGCTTTAAAGATCGCATCAATTTTCTGCGCACGACCGGCGCCGTAAAGAAGCACAGCAGTCCATACATTAGCTACGATGACATCAACAGTAACCATAACCGAAAAAAGAGACGAGCTTGCTCCGAAAACCTCAAGCATAGCAGCCTGATTTGCGCCGCCACCAATCCAGCTTCCTGCCACAGTCGACATCCCCCGCCACACCGCCTCAGGACCTACACCACCGACGAGCTCTGGATTAAACAGTGAAACGATCAGGATCGCCAACGGTCCACCTACTATTACCCCGAACGTACCCGCGAGAAACATTATCACAGCGCGCGGACCCAGCCGCATGACGCTTTTTAAATCGATGCTGAGTGTAAGCAGAACCAAACTTGCAGGAAGCAAATATCTGGACGCAACCCTGTAGAGCGAAGACTGCTCACCGGAAATGATTCCCAATGAATTTAAAACCGACGGAAGAAAATAGCACAGCAGCAGCGATGGCACATACGTATAGAATTTCTTCCAGAAGGGGTGGTCACTTGCCGCAGTTTTGAAAACCACGGCAAGAATGACCATAAGCATTCCAAGAACAATCGCGTCGTTTGTAATCAGTGGTTCATCCATTCCCCAAGATCGAATTTCTTTGCGAAATCCGACTCATGACATGGATCAAATCTTCACGTTATTTAACGCCTAACTTCAATGGTGCCCCAACTGATTTATCGGTGCGCAAACTGATAGAATACGCCAAATTGCAATCCACCATTGGTGATCTTGTCGCTGCCGTCGTTAATGTTACTAACTCCGAACGCATAACGCAGGTCCACACCAAAACCTGAGGCGCGCTTGTAGCTGATGCCCACCGGAATGGAGAAATCAATGGAGTTGAATCCTTCCTTCACATCAACACTTGTACTACCAACTTTCTGTTTTGCGCTTAAAAGAAATCCAATCTGAGGCCCGGCCTGCACCCTGAAACCATCACCGAACATATACTGCAGCAAGACAGGTATGTTCAGGTAATTCAGGTTGAGTTTATTGTCATCATCATCAGGATCTTTGGCGCCTTGCATGGAAAAGACGATTTCAGGTTGAAGTGCAAGGACATCGGACATATGAATGTGAGCAAGTCCGCCGAAATGCATGCCGACTTTGCTGTTTACATCCACGCCATCGCCACCAAGTGAATAGACATTAACGCCTGCTTTGATTCCTGGCTGAATCTGGGCTGTTGCAAAAAAACTGACTGTAGAAAGTGCCAGTAAGACTGTAAAGACCTTTTTCATAGTTGTAATTGTTTTTGGCAGGATGCAAAAATTCCATGCCGCGGCAGCCCGCAAATTCTGAGGAAGCGAAAGACGTTTGCTTACATCGATCCGTGTATTATTGTCGGATGCCAACATTAACCGGGCTCATATAGCTTTAGTTTTCTTGAGAGTCGTTCCAAAGAGGTAGCCAAACGCCTGACTTTGGTATCCTCCTTCTTTGCAGAAAATATCCATTGAACGTAATGCTTCTGCTCACTCTCGGTAAGCGTACGGAAAAATTTCTGAGCTTCTGGTTCTTCACGGAGGCATGCCAGCAGTTCCTCCGGTACCTCCAGCGGTTCGTTATCCGGAAACAAAATTACCCGCACTTTGTCGCCCTTGTCTTTTCCAATCTTCTTTCGGATTTCAGCTTTGACGGGAAGAAACAGTTTTCCATTTCCCATAGGCATAAGGTGGTACTTCCTGAACTCATAACCATCGATGGTACCGCGAACCTTGACCCAGCCAAATGGTTTCGACTTATCCTTCTTGATTTCGGAGACCCTTACATAGGTCCAGCCTCCCTTGCTTTCAAATCGCTCCAGCAGGAGTGTTTTGTCAATAAGTGGTTTTTCCGAACGGGGCATTCGTGTTTGTCTTCTTATCTGTCCAGGCAAGTTAACGTGGAAAAAAATAAATTGCATAACTGTGATGAAAGTCAGCATCCTTCGTGCCTGGCAACCCGTATATTCGAAAACCAAATACTAACTTTATGTCCAAATCACAAGACGCCAAAAAAGAAAAGAAGAAGCCCGCAACAAAGTCTCTCAAAGAGAAGCGGGCTGAAAAGAAGCAGAAAAAAGCCGGTCGGCAGTAATCCCCTGCTTCGTGAGGCTGTAACCGTTAAGCGGTTTTGTAATACCGGCTTTTGGGCCGGTATTTTTCGTTTGAATATTTTCTAATGCCCGGGAGCGGACCGAATTCCTTGTGCGCGCTAGAGCGGTGTAATTACAATATTGCGGTATTCTACCGGCCCATGATCACCCTGAAGGAGCAATGGTCCTGGTTCACCTTCATTT
>JAEZDW010000094.1 GCA_023417955.1 Bacteroidota bacterium | reverse complement strand
GTGCAGGGAAGCATGCAATGGGGAAATGGCTTTGAAGGACAGGCAGCCGTGTCCATCACGAATCACATTGGCGTGATGGGTAACATCCTTTATGCAGACCGTGAAAGATTTGACCCGGATGATTATGATGACTACCACAAACACCTCTTCTACGAAGGCGGAATCGGATATTATACAAACGACGACCTATGGTGCTTCGAAGTATTTGCGGGCTATGGTCGTGGCGAAGGCTCCAGCAAAAATGAGTTCCTCGGCTTCGATGCGCCGGCTCCTGCAACTGGGAAATACGAACGGTATTTTATTCAACCTGCGTTTGGCCTGAATAAAAAGGTAATGCACGTCGGGTTTGTTATGCGTGTTTCCGTAGTTGACTTCACGGCATACTCCGACGACCAACAGATCAGCTTTACGGTTCGTGAGAGTCCCAAAGTGTTTTTCGAACCTGCTGTTGTTGGTCGCGTAAACCTTGCCGACAACAAGTTGTTTTTTACATTCCAGGGCGGCTGGTCATCTGCGATGAGCAGTGATGTGTACTTCAAGCATCGCAGATTTCAGTTCGGCTCCGGGATCGGATTTCGGTTCGGCTCCATTGGTCGCAACGGCGTCGTGCAACCAAAATCATCTCGGGAATAACGAAGCGTCGATATTGGGGATGACCTTCAGGGCATTCTTGTAATATACCTTCTTAAGCACGTCGTCAGGAAGGTCAAGCCCGTACATTCGCCAGAACGCGTGATATCTCTTGTGATAGGGGAAGTAATCATCGGCGGTCTCCAGCACGCGAAAGTATGTTTCGTATTCGGCCGGAACCCAAGAGTCTTTTCCGAACATCACACGGTCCTGATATTTGATCATGAATGCACGCGCTGCCCGTGGCTGACGACCAAGTTCAGCGATCACAGCGCCGATTTCAGTATACATGTTCGGATAGCGATCCATTAGTTCACCGAGCTTCTTCAAATCATTTCCATACCAACCCAAATGCGCATTGATAAACTTCGTTTTCGGATGTTTGCGAAAGATGTCGTGTTGTTCTGCGATGATTGTTTCCCAGGAGACAGGATCATTGTCGTGACGCCTGTTCGGATGCAGTTTCAATTCGAGCCAGCGTTCATTTTTCGCATCGACAGGTTGCCAGAAGGGACGCGGATCGGCGGCGTGTATCAGCACCGGTATACCTAACTCGCCACACTTCGCCCATATCGGATCAATCCGCGGATCGTTGATCCTGACACGATTCCCTTTGCTATCCTGTGTAAACATGCCGAGGCTCTTATAGATCTTAAGTCCGTTCGCCCCTTTTTTCACGTCGTCCTCCAGCTGCCGCAGCATCCTGCCCTGCCATTCGGGATCATCAATTGCGGCGAAGTCCATATTGGTAAAAACGATAAACCGCTTTGGCTGCGTTTGTTTTACATTCTGAATAGAGCGTTCGAGGTGTTCGGCACTGCCGCGTCCGCGGCCACTCAGGTTAACCATCACTGCCATGTTCATTTCATCCATGGTTTTGACCAGCGCGTTGAGGTCCTGTGTGGGCATGTTAAACTGGTGATTGTGTACATCAATAAACGGATACTTCGCCCGTGTTAAATGATGCTCAGGCACAACAAGGGTAGACGGGGGATCATAGTCTTCAAAGTCCATCCGATCCTGTGCATGCAAATTTGTGAGCAGTCCGGCGCAAATGAACGCTGCTGTAAAAATGAACAAGGGGGTATACCGTACCATATAGCCAAATCGTTTTCACTAAAGTAAATCCCTTTGAGGAGGCGACTACAAAAAATATTATGAACGGGAATTTTATTTTAGATTAACTTGGGCAGCAAAATCGGGGCAATGAAAAACACGCTTTTTGTTTTATTTATATGTGGTTTCTTTTCGCTGGCAGCGCAGGATCCGGCATTGACGGCGGCAAGGAAGAAACTGACTGATGGTAATTTCAAGGCTGCGAATTCAGAGGCAACAGCGATCCTGGAAAAGGCACCGCGGGAAAAAGGGGCGCTGCTGCTACGGGCAGAGGCGCGCATCGGACTCGGTGACTTCTATGGGGCCATCGGCGATTTGAATCATGCCCTGGAGGCTGATTCGACGATAGCTGACGCTTACAACCTGAGGGGACAGGCTAAAGTTGAGCTTGGTGATTTCGAATCTGCAATAGTTGATTTCAATAAAGCCATCAAGTTCAATCCAAAACTTGCCGACGCGTATACCAACCGTGGACTTGCGTTTTACAATGTTGAAGATCTTCAGTCCGCGTTTTTTGATTTTTCGAAAGCACTTGAACTTGGTCCGGCTGATGCCGACAAATATTTCAACCGCGGCGTGGTGCGATCTGAAATGGGCGAATTTGTGAGCGCAATTGACGATTTCAATAAAGCGATTCAACTCGATAAAACCGATCCGACGCTGTACAATTACCGCGGGGTTGCGTTTTATAACCTCAGCAATTTTGATGAAGCCATCGCGAACTACAACGAGGCCATCAAACTTGACGCAAACGATCCGGTTAAGTACGAGAACCGTGCTCTTGCGAAAAGCGGAAAAGAGGATTTCAAGGGCGCTCTGGAAGACTACAACAAAGCCATCGAGCTTGACCCTGAGGAGGCAGAGACGTACAACCTTCGGGGTGTCGTGAAGTTCAATATGGACGATCACGATGGTGCGATTGCCGACTACGCAAAGGCGATTTCTCTTGACGATCTCAACCCGGTTTACTACGACAACCGCGCGCTTAGCCGTGTTGAAAAACAGGACTACACCGGTGCAGTTGAAGACTACACATCGTCAATCGAACTCTACCCGCAGGACCCGGAAACGTATTACCAGCGCGGACTGGTTAAGGTCGAAATGAACAATAAGTACGATGCATGCCTTGACTTCCGTAAGGCTGATGAACTCGGTTCGGCCGAGGCAAAGGCGATGATCAAAAAACATTGCAAGTGAGGGCAGCCATTATTCTTAATGGCATATCGCTTTATAAGGCCAGATTTTACCACGATCTTCTTCCTCCGCTTCAGCGACTTCTTGCGTGTGATGTTTTTGAGACGCGCTCACAAAACGACGCAATAACGCTTGCCGCAGATGCGGTTTCGAAACAGTACGACTTCGTGTTTGCAGCCGGTGGCGATGGCACCGTTAATCAGGTGGTGAACGGAATGCTGCGCGACTATGAAGCGCCCACGAAACTTCCCGTATTTGGTGTTCTCCCATTGGGTGGCGGAAATGATTTTGCCAGAAGTCTGGCTGAAAATCCAGACATCGGTCAAATATTGATGGCACTAACAGAACAACGCTTCCGCACAATCGACGTGGGTGAAGTGACGTATCAGACCGACGATGGGAATGCCGGACACCGTTATTTCGTCAACGTCGTTGATGCGGGTATGGGTCCTGAAGTGGTGAGCAGGGTTACGCGAAGTGGCCGGGCCTTTGGTTCTGCTTTCAGTTACTACCAGTCAATCCTTTCCACCTTCCTCACATACAAACCGATTACGTTGCATGCGCGTGCTGAAGACTGGCAATGGGATTCACCGATGCGCACATTTGCAATCGCCAATGGCAGGTACTACGGCAATGGCCTTTGCATCGCACCGGAGGCAATACTCGACGACGAAGTATTCAACGTGTTTGCCTGCGGTGGTGCCAGCGTGTTCGATTTCATCATGCAGAGTGTGCCGTTGAAAAAAGGCCGGGTGGTGAAACACCCAAAGGTTAGTTATATGAAAACAAAACAGGTCCACCTTTCATCGGATGGACCTGTGAGAATTGAAGCTGACGGGGAAATCCTGGGATGGCTTCCAGCGTCAGTTTATCTTTCGTCGATAAAGATTCAGACGTTAGATTTGCGCAGTAGCTGATGCTTTCTTTACGACAAGCGTGCCGGCAATGATATCATGCAAACCCTGCTTCTTATCCGTGAAGCCGGCCATGATGTATCCAATACAAAGGATGAAGCTTGAGATTATCTTGCACAAGTTTCTGACAATAGCCTTTCCGATTGTGAGTTTGTTTCCATCGGTATCCGTCACGACAAGGCCAATGGCAATTTTGCCAACCGTTCCCTGAAATTTGGAAGTTTCCATAACAGAGTAGTAGGCGACGCTGATGGCCAGGCTCAGCAACATTGTTGACATTGCCATGCCCATCATGGAGGCAACCATTCCCATGGCTTCAGCTTCGCTCATGGTTGCTGCGCTGTCAATCTGGGAAGCAAAGCCGAGACCGAAGACCGCGAAAAGAGGAACAAACACGAACGACTGAACGATGTAGATGATAATCAAATCAATGATGTAGGCTACAAATCGCAGCCAGAATCCGGCATAAGTAGTATTCATAGGTTAGGTTTTGATTTATGTAAATCTAAAAGAGTTAGCCTAGACAAGCAACTTCAATCTTAACGCATTCGACCCGGACCTTACCTGGCTTGAAGGATGAGACAAAGAAAATTTGGTTTGAAGGCGAGTTGCGGTGCTTATAAGAAGTCAGAAATGGCCGGTTTCCTCTTTGCGTATAGCGCACCCGTTTAATCATTTTAATCTGATTTGCGCATCAGAATGACATGACAATTATCTGTCGTGACATTGGTTTCGGGGGCAATCAGGATGGCGAAAATCAGGTTTTTCTTCGTTGTCTGTTGTAAATTAAGAGAGGAAAAGCACACGAAAATGACGGTACAAAGTTATATACTATCCCAGCCATCCCCACAACGCGAAATAATGACCATACTCCGTTCGTGGGCACTGGATCTCGGCCCCCATACCCAGGAGAAAATCAGTCGCAAGGTGCCTTTCTTCTTGTTCTACGGACCCCTTTGTTATCTTGCGCCCGGGAAGGAGAGCGTGGACCTGGTTTTCCCGCAGGGACATCATCTGGACGATGAATCCGGACTGCTCGATGCCAAAGAAAGAAAACACGCGCGGTCCAGGGTTTTTTACAGCGTGGCTGAACTGGAAGAGTTCGAAGAACCCGTGCGAAAGCTTTTAAATCAGGCAGCGATCCTTAACGAATACCAGTTCAAACGAAAAAAACAGCGAACCGTCAAGAAATGAGCGATCCTAAAATCAACGGTGAAGACGAACAGGACGATGAGTTATTCGAACATCATCGTATCGTTGCTGATGCGAAACAAAGTCTCGTCCGGATCGATAAATTTCTGATGGATCGTCTGCCAAACGTTACCCGTACAAAAATTCAGGGCGGTATACACGAGGGGTTTGTGAAAGTAAATGAGAAGACGGTAAAGCCGAATTATCGCGTCCATCCTCTTGATGTAATAACCGTTGCATTCCCTGAGCCACCACGCGATACTGATGTCGTTCCCGAAAATATCCCGTTGAATATCGTCTTTGAAGACGAGCATTTGCTTGTTGTAAATAAGCCTGCCGGAATGGTCGTCCATCCTGCATTTCAAAACTGGAGCGGGACGCTTGTCAATGCACTGGCCTGGCACTTCAACAA
>JAEZDW010000076.1 GCA_023417955.1 Bacteroidota bacterium | reverse complement strand
GGGCTTATCTATCCGTTGGTAGTTCAACGAAACACGATCAAGTACGAAGTTCCGTTTTCACTCGCAGCCTGTGCACTGTTGTACTTCCTGGTGAACGACACATTGATCCATGGCGCTTCCAATAATGTACTCTCGCGTATTGATGCAGTAGTCCTGCTTGCTGTGTTCGTCGGCTTCCTATACTACATTACCCGTACCATGAAGAACGGGGCCGACCTCGGGGACAGCAGCATCAAAGAATATTCTCTCATGGTTTCTTTGGGACTCGGACTGCTCGGATTGGTAATGCTTGTCGGCGGGGGTACACTCGTTGTCGACAATGCCGTTAAGATCGCGGAGCGTTACGGCCTGTCGGAAAAACTAATTGGTCTGACGATTCTTGCCGCAGGAACATCACTTCCGGAGTTAGCTACCTCCGCCGTTGCTGCCTACAGGAAAAATACCGACATCGCAATTGGAAACGTGGTCGGTTCAAACATCTTTAATATAACGTTAATACTTGGCGTGACTGGAACCATTCACCCCATCCCCTTTAACCCGGTGATGAACTTCGATTTGTACTTTCTGAGTATCGGAACCGTCGTACTGATGGTATTCATGTTTACGATCAACCGGCGTATGCTCGACCGTTGGGAAGCTTTTATCCTGCTGACAGCGTACGTCACATACCTTGCCTACCAGGTCCTTCACGATCATCCGGCGACCGTCGCATAAACAAAAAAAGTACAGCCGGTTTCGACTGTACTCTTTCATGTCATTATGATCAACGAATCAAATGCGCTTTTCGAGATCGTCAATTCGCGCCTGGGCTTCAGCTTTACCCAGCGAGAGTGACTTCTTATAAAGTTCGATCGCCTCACGCAGCGTTTCCTTCTTCTTCTTCGGTGCAAGTTTGGTGCGGTTAGCCGCTTCTTCCACTGCTTGCGCCCGTGCGTAGTACGCGTCTGCCTCGCTCATTTTGCTTTGAATCATCAATTCCTGTATCCGCGCTTCAATCAAGGCAAGTTCCTGAGTTTTTGTTTCAATCTCTGCCTCCTTGTCGATCAGTTCTGCTTCCTGCATTCCGACGGTCGAGATCAGATTCTGATTTTCATTCCTGAATTTCTCCACCTGCTCCTGAAGATCGGCAATACGTTTTGTTTTTTCTTCCATATCAGCCTTCAGCTTCTTGATTGTTGTTGCGTAAGCATTTGAGGTGGAACGCGATTTTGAAAGCGTTTTCTCCAGTTCGTCAATCTTGGACTGCGTGTTTTTGACGTAGGAGTTGATATCGCGCATCCGCTCCTTGTAGTCTTCATAGGACGTGCCTTCAACCATGTTGACACGAAGCAATTGCCGTGTCGCGTCGATTGAATCCATTAACACACCAACTTCCGTCAGCGTTTTGGCCATCCGCTGGCTGATCTCGAGTTCGGTTTGCAACGAATCCAGCTTTGACTGCATTTGATCCTTTTCTTTCTGGTCGCAGCCAAATATCACAGCGGCGATGCACAGACTAAATACAAGCTTTTTAAGCATACAGGTTGAATTTTTAGGGGTTCCTGTTCCAAAAATACTGTGGAATAAGGAGACAATTTCCGCTCGTTAGACAATTTTTTTGATAACCCGCCCGAATGCCTTAAAGCGCGGTGATTACCAAGTTTGTATCCTTTTCTTTTGGTATTATCCTGAGGCCATTAACTTTGCGACCGCTTTTTCAAAACACCGGAAATTCCTTCATGCAAAAGCTGATCACTACGCGTACGCGTATTGCCGATCTGGGAAAACCTCGTATAGTGGTTGTCGGCGGCGGATTTGGCGGCCTCGAAGTCGCAAAAGGTTTGAACGGCTTGAAAGCACAGACCGTGCTTATTGACAAGTACAATCACCACTGCTTCCAGCCTCTCCTCTATCAGGTCGCTACTTCGGGACTTGAAACGAATTCAATCGTTTTCCCTTTCAGAAAACGATTCGCAAATCAGAACGACTTCTATTTCCGCCTCGGCGAAGTAACACGTATCGTTCCGGAAGAAAACTACATCGAAACGTCCATCGGAAGTATCAAGTACGACTATCTGGTAATTGCAAACGGTGCCACCACCAATTTTTACGGTATGAGTGACGTTGCGCAGAACGCGCTGCCGATGAAGACAATCATCGACTCGATTAAACTCCGCAACATCATTATCCGGAATTTCGAGAATGCATTGCTTACCGACGACCTGGATACGATGAACACCTTCATGGATTTCGTTATCGTCGGTGGTGGGCCAACAGGTGTTGAACTCGCAGGTGCATTGAGCGAACTAAAGAATCATGTTTTTCCAAAAGACTATCCCGAACTTGAGATCGGTCAGATGGACATTCACCTGATCGAAGCAACTGGCCGGCTCCTGAATGGCATGTCGGAAAAAGCTGGCGAAAAGGCGTTGCAATACCTGAGGAAGATGGGGGTGCAGGTGCATCTCAATCTTGCCGTGCAATCCTACGATGGCAGAGAAGTTGTATTCCAGAACGGCACGCGCGTAAAAAGCAGAACGCTTATCTGGGCGGCCGGGGTAAAAGGACAGCCGATTGAAGGCATAAGCACAGAAGCTGTCGGCAGAGGTGCTCGTATAATGGTAGATGAATTCAACAGAGTCAAGGGGTACACCAATATTTTCGCAATTGGCGATGCCGCGCTGATGGAAGGCGATCCCGGCTATCCCAAAGGGCATCCGCAAATGGCACCGCCAGCCATGCAGCAAGGCAGACTGCTGGCAAAAAATATCCGGCGACTTATCAATAACCAGCCTTTGAAACCATTCCGCTACAAGGACAAGGGCAGCATGGCTACCGTGGGCCGAAACCGCGCCGTGGTTGACCTCAAGACGTTTAAAACACAGGGATTCATCGCATGGGTTATTTGGATGTTTGTACACCTGGTTTCGATCATCGGGTTCAGGAACAAGTTTTTTGTTTTCCTTAGCTGGCTTTGGAGTTACTTTAGTTATGACAAAAGTAACCGACTAATTATCGCCCGTCCGAAAGACGGTGTGCAGTAACAATGGCAACTTCCCACGAGAAATACGCAACCCCCCTCTCGGCCGCCGGTGTACTGATTTCCCTGGGAATAATTTATGGTGATATCGGAACGTCTCCGATCTACACATTGCGTTTTATCGTCGGACGGCACGAAATCACCGAGGAACTCATTTTTGGCGGACTGTCGTGTGTGTTCTGGACGCTCACACTCATTACCACAATCAAATATGTTTACCTCGCACTGAGTGCTGATAACAAGGGTGAAGGTGGAATCTTTGCCTTGTACGCCCTTGTACGAAGGTATAAGGCCAACTGGGTGATATTCCCCGCCATTATCGGATGCGCAACAATGATCTCCGAGGGATTTATAACTCCCGCAATCAGCGTAACTTCTGCCGTAGAGGGATTGCGAACCATTAATCCTGAAATCTCGACCAACACAATTGTCACCATCGTCGTTGTAATCCTTGTCGGATTGTTTCTCTTTCAACAATTCGGTAGCGGTGTTGTCGGTAGAATCTTCGGTCCGATTATGGTCATCTGGTTCTCGTTCATCGCGACCATTGGATTCATTCAATTGATGGAGAATACGCGCGTGCTGGTGGCGCTTAATCCTGTATATGCAATTAATCTCCTCACAAAATATCCTGGTGGCTTTTGGCTCCTTGGTGCCGTTTTCCTTTGTACTACCGGTGCTGAAGCAATGTATTCCGATCTTGGTCACGTCGGCAAATCCAACATACGCGTGGGCTGGGGATTCGTTAAGGTAGCACTGATATTAAGTTATTTCGGTCAGGGCGCGTGGCTGCTCAACCACGAAGGCCAAACACTTGACGGGATGATCCCTTTCTTTGAAATCATACCCGTCAAATTGAAACTTTTCGGAATTCTCATCGCGACACTGGCAGCAATCATTGCCAGTCAGGGTTTGATATCCGGCACATTCACACTCGTCAACGAAGCCATGAAACTGAAATTATGGCCGGCGACACGGGTTCGTTATCCAAGTCAGATCATGGGCCAGATATACATTCCGGCAATCAACTGGATTTTGCTGTGCGGATGTATCCTGGTTGTATATGTATTCCGCGAATCCTCCCGAATGGAAGGCGCCTACGGACTGGCTATTACTTTCGATATGCTGATGACAACGTCGCTGCTCGTGTTCTATTTTTCGGTGTCACGTAAATCAACATTTCGGGCTGCGATGCTTGCATTGCTCTTCGCAAGTATCGAAGGTGCATTTCTTGTTTCAAACCTGAGCAAATTCAGTCACGGCGGATGGTTCACGTTTACCATCGCGTCGGTCTTCTTCCTCATGATGTTCATCCTTCAAAGAGCGCGACGACTTCGCGAAAGACACACAGAGTTTGTCGATCTCAAACATTATGTGGGCATGATCCAGGATTTACAGGCAGATACAACGATTCCGAAGGAGGCCACAAACCTGGTCTACCTGGCGATGGCCGACAGCAAGCGTTACATTGACTCCAATATCATCTATTCGATTTTCAAGAAGCGTCCTAAACGCGCGGACGTCTATTGGTTTGTGCACGTCGAAACGGTAGACAGCCCATTTACGAGTAAGTACATTGTGGATACCATCATTCCGAAGAAGTGTTTCTTCATTCGAATGAAACTCGGGTTCAAGACCGATCACCGTGTAAACCTGTTGTTTTCAAAAATCATTCATGAAATGGCTGACGCTGGTGAAATTGATCTCACAAGTCCTTATAACTCGTTGCACAAATACAGTATGATGGCCGATTTCAAGTTCATTATCATTCACTCCTGGGCGTCATCTGATAGCGAGATCTCGAACTTTGACCGCCTTGTTATTCAGGGCTACCGGCTCCTGAAGGACGTCAGCCTTTCGACAGAGGAACTGTACGGAATTGAGGCCGCCAACCTGGAAGTCGAGAAGGTACCCATTCAGGTTGGCCCTACCGCCAAGGTCAAAATCAAACGCGAACGCGAAGAATAGCACAGCCCGATTTCGGACAGTACAGTTCGCGATCGATCATGTCCGAACTTGGGTTTCTTTGAAAATGGCAGAAAAATGGCGTTTCGCGATATCAAATTCACGATGGCACTGTAGTTGGTTCTGCGGTCGGCGAGCTGTCGAATATTTCGGGTCGCACTTGATTCGAAACCGTTCACAGCCAGCTGAAGTCCCGTGACTCCTTTAGAAACGATAAATCTATGTTTAAGAACTACTTCCTGATCACGCTTCGTACGCTCCAGAAGAATGGCGTGTATTCATTCATCAATATCTTCGGCCTGAGCGTGGGGATTGCATGCAGCATTTTCATCCTGCTCTGGGTTAGC
>JAEZDW010000008.1 GCA_023417955.1 Bacteroidota bacterium | reverse complement strand
GGCTATAGCAGATTGTATGCTTTCCCAATATTTTCAGGTTGATGTTCGGCCAGATCGATTTCATGAAAGAGGCGTGACATCATCGACCGGGGGCGTCGTTTTTTCAAACTTTCAACCCTCCATGTCGCGAACAACACCTCCAGCGGTCAATTGCGACAACGATCGCTATCCGCTCGTTGCCACGATGTCTGCATAACGTCGAGATGACGTCGAGGTAACGTCGAGTGTACGTCAGGGTTGACAAGGGGTTCACAAGGGGTTCACAAGGGGTTCACAAAGGGATGACAAAGGGATGACAAGTACGTCAGATTTGCCGTGTTTATGAACCCCTTGTCATCCCCTTGTGACCCATTCCTGAACCTATTGTCATACTGGACATCGGCCCGACGTTAGTCCGACGTTATCTTAACGATTAAGAGACGAAACAAAAACTTATGAATTCCCAGGCAGGTAAAGGCCGGGTTGTGTGTCTGAAGGGCATCACTAAACGACAAAATTTTATGATAACATAGAAGTCCTGAAAATGTGTACTGCTAACTTGAGTGTTCGCGTGCTTGAAGTGTTTTTTTTTAAACGCAGGGCCGCGGTGACGCAGGGTTGCGCAGAGAAATTTTTTGGATGGCAGTGCTTAACGCATGAAGCAAGGATCGTCTCTCCGCACTTTCACTGGACCGCTCTGTGCGGCTGTTCCACCAGGGGGGCAAGGGGTGAGAGTGATGGAAGGAACTTCAACATTGTGTACTTGTTAACTTAAGCGGCACGACGTTGAAAGGCTGTTAAGTCAACTGAAACACTAAATTTGCGGAGCCGTATGCACGGTGATCCTCTGATAAATTAGCTTTGTAACATGAGCATGCACAGTTCCGGAAAATCCTTCGCAAGCGATAATTACTCTGGTGTACACCCTGAAATCATGGCCGCTTTAAACGCTGCCAACGAGGGACACGTGCCCAGCTACGGTGCTGACCCATACACAGCGCGCGCTGTGAAACTGTTTAAGTCGTTGTTTGGGGAAAGTACCGAGGTATATCTCGTCTACAACGGTACCGGTGCCAATGTGTTGGGATTAAAGGCAGGGACACAATCATTCAATTCAATAGTATGTTCCGAACTGGCCCACATTAATGTTGATGAATCTACGGCGCCTCAGGTGTTCACGGGCTGTAAAATCATAACGGTTCCCCAATATCATGGGAAGATCAAACCGGCAGATGTCGAAGAGAAGCTCATTCGCTTTGGAGATATGCATCACGCCCAGCCCCGGATCATTTCCATTTCACAATCAACTGAATATGGAACGGTCTACACCGTTGAAGAAATCCGCGGGTTGGCGGAACTGGCGCACCGTAATGGCATGCTCCTCCATATGGATGGCTCGCGTATTTCAAATGCGGCGGTGAGTCTTGGCAAAGACTTTCGGGCCTTTACATTTGACGCGGGTGTAGACATACTCTCCTTTGGTGGCACAAAGAACGGGATGATGTTCGGAGAGGCAGTGCTATTCAGGGATAAAGATATTGCGGGATACGCCGGCTATCTTCGAAAGCAGGGCATGCAACTACATTCAAAAATGCGATTCATCGGCGCGCAATTCTGTGCCTTGATTGAAGGTGACTTATGGAAAGGCAGCGCTGCTCACGCCAACCGCATGGCCACACGCCTTGGCAATGCATTGAGTGCCATCCGGGGTATAACGATCACTCAACCTGTAGAGGCAAACGGTGTCTTCGCGATATTCCCTGCGCAAATTATCCCCGCGATGCAGGAGCACTACTTTTTCTATGTGTGGGATGATAAACTGTCGGAAGTCCGTCTGATGTGTTCATTTGATACGACAGAACAGGAGGTCGATTCATTTGCCGCAAAGCTGGCAGAATTGCCTGGTGCAGCGCCTAACGTTTGACAAACTTGTACGTCGCGCGGAAATTTTCGTCGTCGTCTTTTACGGCAATGAAATAGTAACCGTCATCGAGGTCTTTTACGCGTACGCGAATTTCATGTTCGTCAATTTCTTCGGTCTCGAGCTTCATCTCGTTCCCAAGGAGGTTGTGAACAGTCAGTTTAACATTTTTAACCGAGATCTGGTCAATTCGCACGTGGACATAGTCCACGGCCGGGTTGGGGAAGATGTGAACCTTTGCGGGATCTGTATGCGTCAGCTCAGGCGTATAATCTTCACGCACCTGCGCCTGAACCATTACCCCCAAAGCAAGAAATATGATAAGTAGATATTTTCCCATAAGCATACCGTCAACAGTTTATACGGCAACAATTGCACCAAAGTTCCGCCCACTTTCATCCCTGACGGATTTATACTATATAGATGCCAGCCGCCGGGAAAAGTTGTGATGACAGGTAAAAAAAACTGCATTTTATCGCCGGAGCTTGAGGAATGCATTGGGCACGAACGAAATCAGGTCGGAGGCAAGAAAACTCTCCTGTCCCAATTCTGTCACGCCCAGGTCCGCAGCGAGACCGTGTACGTAAACACCAAGTATGGCTGACTCCTCTGCCGAATAGCCCCTCGCCATCAGACCAGTCAATAAACCCGTGAGCACGTCACCTGTGCCCCCCGTTGCAAGCCCCGGATTACCTGTGGAATTGAAATACATTTTCCCGGAGGGGGTTGCAATGGTGGTATACGCGCCCTTCACCACAACAATGCTCTCCAACTGTGCCGCCAGTTTCTTTTGCAGGTCAAGTCGTTCAAATCCGTTTTTCCAGGAACCGGTAAGTCTTTCAAATTCTTTGGGATGAGGTGTCAGAATGCTGCCTCTTGGAATCAGGTGCATCAGTTCGCGGTTTGAGCTTACCAGATTCAGGGCATCCGCATCGAGTACAACGGGGACGGTAGCCGACGAAAGTAATTGCCGCAGCATCTTTGACGTCGCTGCATCCTGCCCAAGTCCGGGTCCCACACCAATAGCCTGGAACCGCTCAATGTCCGGTGCCTCCGTCAGATGGGTTTCTGAAGGATCGGTCATCAGCATGCATTCAGGAACCGCTGTTTGAAGGACATTGTAGCCACATCTCGGAACGTATGCGGTCAGGAGCCCAACCCCTGCCCTGAGCGCAGCCCTGCACGCCAACGTGGCAGCGCCGATTTTGCCGTAGCTTCCACCGACGAAGAGCGCATGGCCAAACGTGCCCTTGTGATCGAAAGGCTGCCGCGGTCGAAGTAATTTGCGAACTGATTTTTTGGTAACAAGCAGGCTATCGGTTTCCTGCTCCCGTATCGCACTGCGATCCAAACCAATGTCTGCAATGTGCCACTTACCAACGTATCGTGCGAAATCCGGCAGAAAAAAACTCAACTTCGGCAAACCGAGCGATACAGTATGGTGTGCTTCCACGATATCACCAGCGATTGGTGCATCAGCTGACAACCCAGAGGGCATGTCAACGGCTACGCGTACGACATCGGCTGCGTTCATGGCTTTGATTACAACCGCATGCAAGCCCTCAACTTCGCGGGTAAGCCCGGTGCCGAAAAGAGCGTCAATTAATACGTCACATTGACCGAAGTCGGGTAAGCCAGCTGTATCTGTTATTATCATCACCGACTGCCCCGCTTCCTGCAGCCTGGCAAGATTGATTGTGAAATCTTCGGAGCCGGACGATTTTCCCTGCACGACCCATACCCGCAGTGCGTAGCTGAAGCCGCGCAACATACGGGCAATCGCCAGACCGTCGCCGCCATTGTTCCCGGTGCCGCAGACGACGCCAACCTTTTCAGGAGGCCGGAACGCTTCAAAAAACCAGTCGGCAAAACCGCGGCTTGCACGTTCCATCAGATCAATGGAAGCCACAGGCTCGCGCTCAATGGTGAGCCTATCTACTTCACGGATCTGTTGCGCGGTGAGAATCTTTATCATAAATGATATTCTAATTTATGAATTTACTATTTATAATCGAGGGAGTTCATTGCGTCCCATAGCGACATCCGCGTTTCGGGCTTCAGGTTTCAGGTTTCAGGAATGACCTTGCCTGGCAGACGTTGACCGTTTTCCTTGGGTTTAAAATTACATTTTATTACTGTTATTGTTGTAGTCATTA
>JAEZDW010000002.1 GCA_023417955.1 Bacteroidota bacterium | reverse complement strand
TTCCCTTTCTGATTCCGATACCGTCAGAATCAGCGCAGCTTTTTTTACTATGGGCGGCACGAGAACGCGTCGGTACAGGTTTCCGATAATCTGGTACGGTGTACCTTTGGTCAGATTCAGTTTTTCCAGGTAAATGATATCGTGGAGGGTGACCACCAGAGGTACGTCTACTCTCAAAGGCGCTGTGTTGCTGGTGCAATGCAGTATCTCTACACCTGATTCGCGAACCGCTCTGGGGAGAATGATCTGTTCCCAGATAGGGTAGGGGGCCGCGGGTAATCGCTCGATCCGGAAATTGGCAGTCTCGCTAATGACCTTATCGTCTTCATCTTCGCGCACGAAAATCACGTACTCGTTCGTCTTATCCGTTTTCTGCAGGTGGCGAATTAGCTCCATGGCGACCATGTCCATGCCATGTTTCTTTCTCCTGAAAATACGTTGCGCTTCGATTCCGATTTTCATAACGGTGGTATTACGTAAACAACGAGTATCGGTCACCATTACTGCGATGTCGCACATGCCAAAGAAGTCCCTTCCAAAAGGCACGCAGGTGCTCAACCTGACGACGCAGTCCAAACATCAGGCTGTTCTTCGGGATGGAGAAAATAATGAAGAATACAACCCACGATAGTTTCTTGAGGCCACGGGTATGACGCCGCATAAACAAAAGGCGGTTTCGCGTCATGTAGTACGTCTTCAGGGTTGAATTCTTGCCTACAGACATCGACTCCTTGTGATAGATCTTCGATTCCGGCACGACGTAGACCTGATAACCCCGTGACTTGACCGATTCACACCAATCAAGTTCCTCATAATACAGAAAGAAAATTTCAGGCATTTCACCCACTTCTTCTATGATGCGACGCGGAACCATCATCGCTGCTCCGTGAACAAGATCTGTTACACGTAGTTGATCAAACTGACCCGCGTCGACCTCTTTGAATCCTTCGCGATGGTTTCTACCAGTATAGGGATTAATGCTCGAACATCCTACATACTGGATCACTTCACCTGAATTATAGTAAAGTATTTTTGGTGACGCCATTCCGGCGCCAGGTGTTGTTTCAAATAATTGTACAAGCGGAGCGAAAGTGTTTTGATCGACTTCGGTGTCGTTGTTAAGAAAGAAAAGATACTTTCCTGTTGCGGCTCTTATGCCAAGGTTGTTACCACCTGCAAATCCCAGGTTTTCGGGGCTGACGATAACTTTTACCTCGGGATATTTTTCCCGGATAATGGGTTCAGGATTTTCCCTGGATCCATTATCGACGACGATGACTTCAATATTTTTATAGGCTGTATGACGCAATGATTCCAACAACTCAAGCGTGTAGACGACCTGATTGTAGTTTACAGTAATAACCGAGACGAGAGGATCCATTAAACCCGTAGTGATAATTATCCGCTAGTCGCTTTTCTTGCTACCTGCTGCGTTGGAAACACCATGCGGTGTGTGGATAAAGGTCTTGTTCGCACCCTTTAGTTTGAAAAGCAGATTAAACATCTTTATAAACACCTTCGGCAAGAGCAACGCCGACTTTACCATCTGCCAGTTATAGAATCGAAGCGGAATTGCGAGGGCAATTGACAAAACGCTTAACAGGAAAAGGACAAGCCAGGGATAAAAGCTCAGCGTAAGGTATTCCCGAAATATTATGCTGACGACTGTGAAGATAAACAGCAATCCCAGATTTATCAACCTTGGAAGTTGGATGTTTTTAAGAATTGCACTATTAAACATCCCGAACCTGCCTTTAAAGAGGGCAGCGACGCCTTCCCAGAAGTATTCACGGAGATAAACAAACTGGCTTGAAAGCCATCGGGTTCGTTGCATTTCAAATACTTCAGTGGTTTCGACCTTCTCGTCATAAACGATAGCGCCCTTGCCGTAGTAAATCCTTACGCCTTCGCGAACCAGAAGGTACTCGAGAGCGCGATCAAATCCTCCGACACTATTGAGGGTGCCCAGGAGTCGTTTAAGCAATCCGTACTCAAAGATCATCCCGGAGCCGATGAGTGCTGCAGACAAGCCCACTGCTGCGTGGCCCTGGCGATAAATGTAGTTGTTAATTCTTTCGCTGAAGCCGTCGAGAACAGACATCGACGTTGTTTGATTCTTGGACGTGCGTTCACCCTGGATGGCGCGGTAGCCCAACCCCAGCATGTTATTCAGTTTATTCAGGAACTGCGGTTCCATCACGTTATCGGCGTCGAGAATAAGGGCAAACTCATAGTCGTCGCCAATGACTTCCATGGCCTTGTTCAGGGATTTTACTTTTGTGCTCTTGTCGAAGACGACCTCCACGAGTTTGATCGGCAATTGACGCAGCTTTTCAAGCGTTGCGGGTTGAAGAGAATCGGCGATGATCACCACGTCAAACCTGTCGGAAGGATATTGTTGTTTAAGAGCCTCTTCCGCAACCTCGACAATCACATTATCCTCTTTGTAGGAGGGTATGAGAACGGCGATTTTTCGTTTTATGGCGGAGTCAGGCGGATTTGGTGTTCGAAAGAACAACCCTGCAAAGGAGAGCAGAAATGAATAAAGCGATACAAAGCCAAAATAGACTAAGAGGACTACTTCAATAATAAGCATACGTCTAAAAACAAAAGAACCGGAACATCAAATCGGTAAAGTTAACGTTCCGGCTCCCCGCTGAAATTTTTTTCTTTTGTTAAACCTTTTCTTTCTGTAACAAGGCGGGAATTGTAGACAAAAGAATTTTCATGTCGAGCCAGAAAGAATTTTTCATTGCATACTCCATGTCGAGTGCGATGCGTTCTTCAGGCGACATATTGTCTTTCCCTCTTTTTGTTACCTGCCAAAGACCAGTGATACCTGCCGGAGCAAGAAATCTCCAGGCAATCTGATCTTTCGTCAGTTTCTCGGCCTCATACAACGGCAGAGGTCGGTTACCAACGAGTGACATGTCACCCAGCAGAACGTTAATCAGCTGTGGCAACTCGTCAAGGCTTGTGTTGCGGATAAAGTTTCCGAATCGTGTAACGCGAGGGTCATTTTTGATTTTAAAGAAAACGCCGTTACTGCTGTTTTCTGTGTATTGATTGAGGTGCGCGAGCTTTTTGAGCTCATCATCTGCACCTACTCGCATAGAGCGAAATTTGTAAAAGTTGAAGATTCTGTATCCCGCACCGGCTCTTTTCGAAATATAGAACACGGGACCTCTTGACTCAAGCTTGATAATCAACGCTATAAGCAGCATGAGCGGCGAAAGGAACAGAAGCGCCATACTTGATATGACGATGTCGAATGTTCTCTTCAGCGACCAGATCTTGATTTTGGGGATTTCCTCAAAAACCTGCTGCGTAACATACGGTTTATTGCCGCGCTGATTCTTGTAGTTCTTGAGTTTCTTGATAAACTCAATTCGCTTCAGGAAAGCATAGGTAATAGCTCCGTAGTGGTACTCGTCAAAACCGAGTTTCAGCGCCATTTCCTTTGTAGCCTGATCAAATTTAGGTGTATAAAGGATGAAAGGAATAGCCAGACGTTGGGCCAGCTCCTTCATTTCTTTAAGGTCGCCGTTGATGTTTTCCGGATGGATGATTATTGCATCCTGATTGACATTTGAGCCAGGGCCCGACTTGAGAAAGTCGCGGGCCTCCTGAAGACTGCAATTCCGAAACGAAATCGTTTCCTGAATATAGTCGTGTTCGGGTTCTGATGAAAAAGAGTCTATCCGAACTATATTTTTGGTAAAAACAGGCACCGATGGTTTGGATTGTCTCGCCAAAGATAATGGAGATTCTTCAACTTCCAGTCGTATTGCTACATCCATAACTAATTAACAAAAACATTTTGTCCTTGAAATGATAATGCTCTGTCCACCTCAGCTACGAGAGACTGAGGTTCAAAGGGCTTCACGAGATAGGTAAATGCACCTAAATCAAGACACTGTTTTCGTTTGTCCCCATCTTCAAAGCCCGACAGGATAATAACAGGGATGTTCTTGAACAATCCGCTGTTACTGATGTTCTCCAGTAATTCAATGCCATCGAGGGAAGGCATCTTGATGTCCGAGATGATCAGGTCCGGCAGGTTGCCGTCCGACAACCATGACCAGGCTTCCATGCCATTGCTCATGATTATCACCTCGTATTTGCTCTGAAGGATCTTCTCCAAAAGCCAGCACAGCGGAATGTCATCTTCGATGACTAAAACCTTTTTCATTGGTAAATAAGATTTAATTACCTCTTGATGCTTGCTTTAAAGACCGGGTAAAAAGGCGGGACTTTAAAGCCAACTTTATTTAATAGACAATCAAAACTAAGCTTTTTTTGCGTATTGATGTAATTTACCTGACAAAAAGTTAAAAAAAAGTTGTGCCTACAGTCGTCATCATTCACTGTAAACGTTTTCAGAAAACGTGTGAAAGTTTTAACAAACTTTCAATGTATGCCTTTATTAACTTGTAATTTATTAAAACTTAGCCCTTAATTGAGCAATTTTCGGATAGACAACCGGTCAATTTTGCCTGTAGCCGTTTCGGGGAACCTTGACAACGAAAAAATCTCTTTTGGCCTTTCAAAACGAGGCAGTTGTTTCTGAAAAGTGGTCAAAAGTTCTAATCTCGCGTTCTCATCAGGGGCGGGTCCTTCAATAACGAGTACTATTCGCTCGCCGAATTCTGAATCCGGCACGGACGAGATGACGAATCGGCCATGTAAGTTTAAGCCTATTTTGAAAGATTCTAAACGTGCCTCCACCACCTCCGGCGATACTTTTACCCCGCCCGTATTGATTACGAAGTCTGCGCGGCCCAGCCAACGAAACTGTGAATCGCCAGCCAGCTCCACCAAATCGTTGGTAATCAGGCTGCGCTGAAGATAGGAAACCTCAATTTTCAGGCATCCACGGTGGTCAAGACCGAGTGTCACACCAGGCAGAGCATGAAAGAAGTCCGACCTGCCCGGCCCGTTGAGGCGCCTTAGCGCAACATGGGAAAGCGTTTCCGTCATCCCATACGTGGCAAAAAAACGGGCCGGAAAGGCGTCAAGGCGGCGTATGATTTCGGTCGAAACTGCAGAACCTCCGACGATAACGGTGTCGATACTGTTCAACCGGGTATGAAGATCAGATTCTACAATTTTCTGTAGTTGATATGGGACAAGTGCGGTGAACGCAAAGGAACTGTCCTGAGAAACTACTTCCAACGGATTGGCTGTGGGTTCAATCGCGTGAATACGCATTCCATAAAGAAGACTTCGCACCAACGTCATCTGCCCTGCAACATATCGCGTGTCCAGACAGACCAACGAATTTCCTCCCGACTGTAATTGCAGTGCTTTGCGGGTAGCCTCTGCGCTGGCTTCCAT
>JAEZDW010000479.1 GCA_023417955.1 Bacteroidota bacterium | reverse complement strand
ACATACGTTTCCAGCCAGCGATCCATTTCCCAAAGCATGTGCAGCACGGATTCCCGTGCGCGGTAGCCGTGACTTTCATACGGTAACAGCACAAAACGCCCAGTACCACCATGACCTTTTATCGCATTGTAGAAACGCTCGGTCTGCATCGGAAAGGTTCCTGAGTTGTTATCGGCTTCGCCATGAATCAACAGAATGGGCTCGTTGACTTTGTCTGCAAAGGAGAACGGCGACATTTCAAAATACGTTTGTGGTGCCTCCCAGTATGTGCGTTCTTCCGCCTGAAAGCCAAACGGCGTAAGCGTCCTGTTATAAGCACCGCTTCGTGCAATACCAGCGGCGAAAAGATCGCTATGCGCCAGGAGGTTTGCCGTCATAAAGGCTCCGTAGGAATGCCCGCCTGCAGCAACTCTGTTTCTGTCCACAAAGCCACGTTCTGCGCCGTAGTCAATTGCGGCTTTTGCACTTGCGACAAGTTGTTTGATGTACGTATCGTTTGGTTGCGAATCGCCTTCACCCACGATAGGGATAGACGCATTGTTAAGAATTGCGTATCCGCGCATTGCCCAGAAGATTGGTGAGTTCGAGCTGATGCGCGTAAATGTGTAGGGAGACCCTTTCACCTGACCGGCATTGTCTTTCGACTTGAATTCAACCGGGTATGCCCAGAAGAAAGTAGGCAACGGTCCATCTTCAGTTTTGGATCCCGGAGGCAGGTAAAGATCGGCAGTCAGGTCGACGCCGTCATCGCGTTTGTATTTAACCACTTCCTTGCGGAGATCTTTAATTTGCGGATATGGATGCGGGAATTCCGTCACGCGTGTCAACGACTTCGATCCAACTTTGCGTATGTAAAAGTTCGGATTTTCGGAAGGTGATTCGCGCGATGTCAGGAACGTGCCTTTCTTCGCGTCGAGCAATCCCACAACGTATTCATAGTACGGTGCTTCGCATCGCCACAGACGCGTTTTCTTGCCGGAATTAAGATCCATCCTGTCAAGGAAAGGCATATCGCCCTGAGGAGAAGCTCCTTCTCCCGTAAGGTATATCTGGTTATCGCGGGTAACGAGCATGACGTACCGGCCAAACTGATTCGGCGCAGTGACGACGTTGCCCGGATTGTTGTATGCATCTTCCGTTGATCGTTCAATGACTACTTTTTTCGATTTGTCCGTTGGGTTTACCTGGTACACGCGTTGTTTGCGTTCATTCCACCAGTATTCATAAACCCAGGCAAGTTTCTCGTTTGCCCATAATACGCCGCTATAGCGCAAAGGCAGCGCAATTAATTCGGTAGCCGTGCCGTTGAATGGTGCATCCAGTTGATAGACCTTATCGCGTATGTCGGCTTTGGCCCTGGGATCACCGCCGTCCTGTGCTTCTACCCAATAAAGCGTTGCAGGTTTGTCGGAACGCCAGTTGTGACTGCGCGGTCCTGTTTGTACGGCGTTAAAACCATTCGGAATGTTGTCTGCGAGAGGCAGATCTGCAATATCATTAACCACTTTGCCATCCATAGCTATAACGGAAACCTTCTGCGGGAACCGGAAGTATGGCACGAGATAGGAAAACGGCCGATGAATAACTTTCATCAGAATCATCGCACCGTCTGGTGAAGGGCTGAAGCTGTAATGGATTGCGTTTTTGCTGACAACGGTTTCGCTACCTGTAATATCCTTAATTACGAGGTCGGATGATGCGTAATATTCGAACACTGCTTCGTCGTACGGATTTTTTAGCAAATCCTGATATGTTCTGCTGGGAGCTTTACGGCCAAGGTTTTCTTCGACAACCGGCCCTGATGGCACACGTGATTTTTCAGGGATATTTCTTTGTCCTTCCGGCACGGCTGCAAAAAGAATACGCTTTGAATCCGGAAGCCAGTTGTACGATCCGCTAAAGATGTTGTTGACACGACGGCTTGTAATTTTCTTTGCGGAGAATGTGTCCAGGTCAATAACCCAAAGTTCAATAGCCTCCGCGTTGTTCTGAAGAAAGGCGATCTTTTTGTTGTCGGGTGAAAATGAAACGTTACTTGCCAGCACCGTGGCAGGGAGTTGTGACACGGCGAACTCTTTATTGTCCGACAGCCGTTTCAGTTTGATGCCGAGATAATATGATGCGCGGCTGGGACCAAAGTTATCAGGGTCGATGCGCAGACCCGCAAGACGAAGTTCCGGGCGTGACAACTCTTCAATGGACGGGTAGTCTGATCGTTCGAGTAAAACCATCCAGGCTTTATCGTGGCTGATCATTACTGCAGGAGTGAGGGGAGCTTCAGCAATGCTTGCGATGTCATCCGGAGGTCTTTGGTAGGTGATGTCCTGCTGCGCCGATGCGGCAGCAAACATCAGCGCGAACAAAACAATGAAAATGTTCTTCATGATAGTCAGGTTAATGAGAGCCTAAGTTTCCTTGAAAATCGGAAATTATCAAAACGGTAATTTTTGAACGGCTGCCGGGCTCAGGTTTTGCCTTAAAATCTTTACCTTAGGATATGCGTATGCTGGCAATCGCTGTGTTCTCAATGGCTGCCTCCTCTGCGTTCGGGCAGGCCGCGACTGATGAAGTTCGCCTCAGCATTTACTTCGGCGGCGGCAGCTACTATATTACGCAAGACCAGGCCGAAAAGCTGTATCATTGGCTGGACTCCGTGCCGAATCTTCTCGAAAAGTATTCAATCCAGCTGATTAGTCATACTGATCCCATTGGAGGCAGGGCCTACAATGAATGGTTGTCTGAAATGCGTAGCAACGCGGTCGAGCAGTTGCTGATTCAAAAGCCTATTCCGGAGCACAAAATCACGAAAAAGGACTGGGGTCTTGAGAACCCCGTTTATTCCAACACCAGCTATTCGGGGATGCAGATGAACCGGAGGGTGGACGTGATTTTATACCCGCTGGCATTCTAGCAGCACCGTCCGTGAATTTCCGGGAAATATTTCACCGCTCGATTTCGGACACCTATATTCACATCCGGACGGACCTTCAGCCCGGAAGAACCCAAATTCAAAGGAATTGACGGAATCTGTTCGTTGGCACTATTGTTGGCAAAAGTCCGGCAATTGTAACGTTTACTATGATAAAACTACGCGACATTGATAAGTACGTTGACTCCCGGTTTCAGCGGACGTTCATCCTGAAAGGGGTGAATCTGGACGTCCAGCAGGGTGAATTCCTGACCATAATGGGTCCCAGCGGTGCCGGAAAGTCGACACTCATGAACATTATCGGAATGCTGGATGAGCCTTCAGCCGGCGAATACTTCTTCTTCGACGAACCGGTTCACCGGATGAAAGAGAAGCAGAAGTCGGACATGCACAAAAACTACATCGGCTTCATCTTTCAGGCATACCATCTCATTGACGAGCTCACGGTTTACGAGAACATAGAAACTCCACTGCTTTACAAAGGTGTGAGCGGCAGCCAGCGCAAGAGCATGGTAGCTGAGATGCTGGATCGTTTCAACATGGTCGCCAAAAAGGATTTGTTCCCTGAGCAGCTTAGCGGTGGTCAGCAGCAACTTGTTGGCATAGCGCGGGCGATTGTTGGTCAGCCGAAACTGTTACTGGCTGATGAGCCAACGGGTAACCTTCATTCTGATCAGGGGCGTCAGATCATGGAAATTTTTCAGAAGCTCAACGAGGAGGGCATCACGATCATACAGGTGACCCACTCGGAAGAGAATGCACGCTACGGAAAACGCATCGTCCGTGTCGCTGACGGTGCCGTAGTAGAAGATAGTGCAGTTGTAGAACGAGTTTAAAGCATTAATCAAATGAAACGGTATTTATTGGTAACAACTTTCATAGTTGGAGCTTTGGTAGCGTATGCCCAGACCGAGAAGGCCGCAAAACGAACGCTGACTTTCCAGGACGCAGTAAAGCTCGGGCTGCAAAACAACTTCACGCTTCAGCAGCAAAAGAATCAATTGTCTTACACCCAAATCAACCGGACTTCGTCGCTCATGCAGCTTGGACCACGGGTCGAAGCCAGCGCGAACTTGTACCGGAACGATGGCAATTCGTTCAACCAACAGGCCGGTGAAGTTGTTAACGGGGTTGCGGATTTCGTGAACGGCAGCATCAGCGCCAGCATTCCGGTGTTTAATGGTTTGTCTCAGGTGAATAATTTTCGAAGTGCGCATAGTGCAAACGAGGCGCAGCTTCATCAGGTCGCGCAGTCTACTCAGGACATCATTCAACTTATCACGAACAATTACCTCACGTGTTTGCTTGATCAGGAGTTGGTGAAGATTCAGAAACAAAATATTGAAACGCAGCGCTTGCAGTACGAACAAATACAGGCACAGGTAAATCTGGGTGCAACTGCAGAAGCAGACCTCTACAATCAGGAGTATCAGGTGAAAAATGCCGAGCTTCTGTATATCCGGGCATTGAACAGATTCAAAAATGATTTGGCAGTGCTTGCTCAGAGTCTTGGAATTGATCCTACTGTACCGGTCGAACTCAAGGAAATAGATTGGGATGTAAACGCGTTATTGGAAGATGAAATCGAGCCGGAGCAACTTCAGACAACAGCTCTGACACGCAGAAACGACCTCAAGCAGGCAGAATTCACAGCACGGTCGCGTCAATATTCATACTCGGCAATGAAAGGCAGGTATTACCCCAGCGTCTACGCAGGTGCATCGTTTGGTTCGAACTACAATTATATTCATGGGGTTCCAAACCGTACTTTTGACGAGCAGTTCCGCCGTGATAATCGGCAGCTTAGTTACGGTTTCACCATAACTGTACCGATATTCTATGGGTTTTCGTCACGTGCTCAGGCAGCGCAGGCAAAGGTTCTGTACAAGAATGCTGAACTCGACAAGGAGGCTACCGAGATTCGCGTGAAGACACAGGTGCTGCAGGCTCATCAAAATTACCAGGATGCCAAGACAAGTTACCTCGCGGCACAGGCGCAATTGAAGGCCGCCGAACTGACGTGGCAAACACAACGGGAGCGGTACAACCTCGGTAGCTCGAATATCGTTGAGTTGAATACTACTAACCAGGCGTACCTCCAGGCACAAGGTGATTACCAAAGCGCTTTGTTTACCCTTATGTTCCAGCGGCTGTTGATCGATTACGCGGTGGGAACATTGAAATTCGAGGACATTCCCTAGCCATCAACAAACAAAAACGAAAAACGATAAGGGCAGTCCGCGTGACTGCCTTTGTTGTTATATGGCCGTAGAACTTTTTCATGATATGGAGTTTCGGTCGTGCAGGTACTGCGGCAGGGATTGCAG
Source organism: Bacteroidota bacterium (assembly GCA_023417955.1). Taxonomy (GTDB): domain Bacteria; phylum Bacteroidota; class Bacteroidia; order Cytophagales; family Cyclobacteriaceae; genus Ohtaekwangia. The sequence continues at coordinate 1,255 of JAEZDW010000479.1, read as the reverse complement.
CGGAAAGCGGAGCGCTGATATGATGATTACGCTGATTATTTGATCAGGGAGAGGGCTTTCAAATAATAATCGTGAACCGGGTGGCTTGGAGCGGAAAGCCCGGTGGCCCGGAGCAGCGTCTGAAACGGAGGAGCTCGCAGAAGGGGCCAGCCGCCCAAACCGGGACTGGGATTTAGGGATTAAGGGATTAGCAGGATGGATTAGCAGGATTTTAATGGATTTGAACAAATAAGCGAGACTAAAGGCGCCGGCTGCGGATCACAGAAATCCTACAAATCGCGTGAAATCATCCCGGAAATCGCTTAATCCTTCCGTCCCCGTCAAATCATCGCGTAAATCCTTCATCCTTTAATCCCAGTTTCTTAAATTTGCGGCCCTGCTCAGTCGAGAGGGGTCCTTTCTGAGTTGGAAAGGGCATTATGAACCAAAATTTGCAGTTACGAGGCCCGGTAGCTGCATGTAAACAAAGGGCAATTTTAATGGCTAAAACATCAAAACCGGGCGAAAGACCCCGGAAAACAGCTGAACCTAAAGACGCGGCAAAAGCTCCTGCAAAAGGAAAAGCCTCTGGCAAAATTGAAGTTGACGAGGACGATCCGATGAAAGACATCCGGTCTGCTCAAAAAGAAGAGATCGGTAACGAAGCAATTCCCGTGTCAGAACTGAAAAAGGCACGCTATGAAAAGCAAGTTCCTGGTGAATTTGACTTTGAAGCGTTTGCAAGCAAAGGTTTCGGCGAAGGCTACAGCAAGGAACAGCGCAGCGAAATGGAGAAGCTTTACTCCGGCACTGTCACTACCGTTGAAACCGGCGAAGTAGTACAGGGAACCGTGGTTGGCATCAACGATCGCGATGTAATTCTGAATATCGGCTTCAAGTCTGACGGTCTTGTTCCCCTCGCGGAATTCAAGGACATGCAGAACCTGAAGATCGGTGATCTCGTGGATATTTTCATCGAAGAGCGCGAAGATGCAATGGGTCAGCTCGTGCTCAGCCGCCGCAAGGCCAAGCTGGTGAAAGGATGGGAATACGTTCAGAAGGCACTCGACAACGACGAAGTGATCGAAGGCTTTGTGAAGCGCAGAACCAAAGGTGGTCTTATCGTAGACGTTTTTGGTATCGAAGCGTTCCTTCCTGGTTCACAAATCGACGTGAAGCCTATACGCGATTTCGATATCTATGTTAATAAAAACATCGAGGTTAAGGTGGTGAAGATCAACTACACCAACGATAACGTCGTTGTATCGCATAAGGT
>JAEZDW010000478.1 GCA_023417955.1 Bacteroidota bacterium | reverse complement strand
GCGAGGTTCCCGAAATAAGTGAGTGGGCTTCCAATAAAGTCCCCGCACTGCGTCACCATCTCGAGATGGCGCGTACAACTGAAGACGCTATCGATCAATCACAGAACTAATAGCTCCGTTTTAAAATAAAAGCCTCTTCATATGAAGGGGCTTTTTCATTTCTTAGAAGCGCTGTGTTTATTTAAGCGACGGCTCTTTTTCCAGAGCGCGTGCCAGTTCCTTTTCGTTTGTAAGATCAAGACGCAACGGCGTGATCGAAACAAATCCGTTTTCAACTGCCCACCTATCGGTTCCTTCTTCGGCAGGCTCGAGAGGTACAACTGTAAACCAGTAGTGGTTTCTGCCCATAGGATCGTTACCCGCCACTACCCGGCCATCGTACTGACGTACCGACTGACGCGTCCATTTTAGTCCCTTTGGCGAAGGAGGCAGATTTACGTTGATCAGGCACAAGTCGGGAATATCAATCAGAATGCGAAGCGCCTCTTCAATGGAAGGTTCAAGTGATTTGAAATCGGGTTCAACGTTACCGGTTGGCGTACTGAACGCGATGCCTTTCATTCCGAGTAACACGGCCTGCTTTGCACCGGCAAGTGTGCCCGAGTGCCACATGGCGTTGCCAAGATTAGTACCCAGGTTTACACCTGACAATACCACATCTACTTTTTCCCACAGGTGGGTCCCCAATGCTACGCAATCGGCAGGTGTTCCATTCACCCGATGTGCTTCTATTCCCTCGAACGTTATCGGTGAGCGTTTGTAATGCAGGGGGCGTGTCGCCGTGATCGCATGCCCCATTGAAGATTGCTCAACGTCAGGTGCGACTACCCTCACCTCACCGAATTTGCTGGCTACACGTGCCAAAGCCGCGATACCCGGACTATATATGCCGTCGTCATTTGTAACGAGAATTCTCATGATTCATCAGTTTGTTTCAATCTATATACATAATGATTCCAGAGCAGGCCTTTGCTTCGGGTATATGTTTCGAATGGTAAGAAGCATAAACATTCACCAGTAAATGAAATTTGCCAAACTATTACACAACCCCGGAGCGGGAGATGGGGAGCATTCCAAAAAGGAGCTCATCCAAATGGTGCAATCTGCCGGCTATGGCTGTAGTTATTCGTCCACAAAAAACGACGGGTGGGAAAAAATCGAATCAGCAGAAATTGACTTCATCATCCTTGCAGGCGGCGATGGAACGGTTCGAAAAGTAGCCGATTCCCTTCTTAAGAAACGATTGCTGGAGAAAAAGTATCCGATCGCATTACTCCCGATGGGTACGGCGAACAACATTGCGAAGACGCTTAACATTCCACGCGACAATCCCGATGGCGTAATTGAAAGCTGGCATCACAGCGAAGTTCGGAAATTTGACGTCGGCAGAATTTATGGTATTAAGTGTCCGTTCTTCCTCGAGAGTTTTGGAGTTGGTGTATTCCCGGAGTTGATGCAAAAAATGGAGAAGTACGAAAAGAAGATTGGCAACGATCCGGAGGAATCAATCAGGACAGCGCTGGAGGTTTTGCGCGAGCTTGTGGAGAAAACCCAGGCGCGTTTTTGCAAACTGGTCATCGACGGCGTTGAACACCGGGGAAACTTCATTATGGTTGAGGTGATGAATACGCGATCGATGGGACCGAAACTGCATATCGCCCCGTTCGCCGATCCTTTCGATGGCTATTTTGACGTTGTTATGGTAACGGAGCGTGAACGCGAGAAATGTCTCGCCTACCTGGACACGCTTTTGCAGGGAAAAGAGGAGGCGTCGTTTTTTAATGCGGTAAGAGCGAAAAAGCTGGAGATGTTTTACGACGGAAGCAAAGCGCACGTCGACGACGAAATTGTGGAAATTAAAAAAGATACGACCGTAAGACTGGAACTGCTGCATGGCCTTCTGGAATTTCTGATTCCGACCAATGGTCATGCTACACCAGCATGATAACAAAGCCCGTTATGGATAGTAATAAAAATCAGTTTTCCTTCACAGGTGTTGTGGAATCAGTACGCCTGAACGTCGAAACGACGGCCGTTTATCTGCCCCACCATATCATCGCGAAGCTTCCTGGCGGAAACATTCGCGTGACAGGAACCATTAACGGGGCGCCGTTTTCACTTGCGATTCGCTTTCGCAGAAACGGAAGTCGTTATTTTACCGTAGGATCTGAACTAAGGCATGCTGCACGTATCGGAGCAGGCGATACTGTTGACGTGAAGTTCCGCATCATCGACCTTCGCAAAGCCGAACCGCCTGCGATTCTCGAGGTGGTAACACATCACGAACGCGAAAAGCGGAATATTCTTAAGCTAAATCCAAAAGGTGGTCGTGACGTGCTTGAGAGTTTCGTTGCAGACATTAAGAATATGGATGTGAGATTGAGACGCAGTATTGAAAACGTACGCAAGGGGCGTGTTGCAGCCGGACTTCAGCCTGATCAGCAACGTAAGAACCGAAAGGGATAAATACTACTTCACAATGGTAACGGTGCCGCGAATGGTTTCTGTGGCGTAGTTCAGGTTGAGATCAATCGTGTAGTAGTAGGTGCCCTGAGGCAACGCCTGGCCGCGAAATGTGCCATCCCATTCCTGTTCAAATCCGCTGGACTCATATACGATCAAACCACGCGTATTGAATACACGCGTTATCGCTCTGTTAAAACGTTCACCATTGGCAACCGGCCTGATTTTCCATGTATCATTCGAATTGTCGCTATTGGGTGTGAATATAGCAGGTATGTCAAGGGAAAAGTCCTCACCAACATCAATGTACCGCTCATAGGTTTCGCTTGCATCCTTTCCATCGTTCAATTTAACGTACACAGTTCGCCGTCCGGGAATTGCTTCGGCAGTGACAGGAATTTCATACCGCACCTGGCGCAGCACTGCCTGATATTCTGCCAGAGGCGCGCTTCCAAGCACTGTGAGCTTGCCACTTTCCTGGTCGAATACAACGGTCAGGCTGGTGGTAGTTGGAACTGTCAGAGTTTCATTTCCGGGAGAATAGCCTTCCGTTCGAAAACCAATTTCGGCAAGGATAAGGTTTGTATCATCAGGGTCTTCTACAACGACCTCCGGCATTATGGCTGCCGCGTTGCCTCCGATTGCATATCGCAGAGACGCCTCGGGAAATGACGTGATCCGCGGGGGATCATTTACAGGTCGCACTGTTATCAGGAAAGGAAAAACAGGACTCGAATGCGTCCCATTCGTTACACTGATGTTTACGGATAGCGATCCGTTGAAATCCGGCGCAGGGGTAATGGTAAGCCCATTTACGACATAGTTTTTACCATCTTCAATTTTCAGCAGGTACCCTGTAGGATATTCGCCCCGCGGATCGTAGACCGTAATCATATCTGCGGATAGCGCTAAAGCAGAATCCTCGTCAATCGTTACCGCTTCCTGACCAGTGATCGCTATCTCATCTGTGACCTCAACCTCAAAGTGGAAGACCTCACTTGAAGTATTGCCGTCATTTACTGTGAGGTACACGACGAGCGTTCCGGTGAATCCATTGGCCGGCGTCACGGTGGTCCCGCTGAACGTGTAGTTCGCGGCAGGATGGAGTGTGAGCGTGAAATCCTGCGGGAAGCTGCTGTCAGGATCAGACACCTCCACGAAAGATAGATCAAGTGCGACGGACTGATTCTTCGGCGTACTCACCGGCTTCTGACCGGTGATTACCGGAGTCTTATTTGCGGGGTTTACCTCAACCGCGAGGTTAAATACGGGGCTTGAAGCGAGACCGTCGTTAACAGCCACGCGAACGGTAAGCATCCCAACAAAACCGGCGGCGGGTGTTACCGATTGACCGGTAGCCGTATAGTTAGCTCCGGGAAGGATGCTCAATGTAAACCCGGTAGGATAGACATTATCGGGATCGGATACAGTGAGATCTGCAAGGGCGATGGTGACCGGGACCTGTTCGGTGGTAGAAATCGGTTGCTGACCCGTAATCACCGGCGGGTCATTAACCGGAATTACGGTAATGATCAGGTTGTATGGGTCACTGTTGCTAAAGCCGTCATTTACGGTAACAGGTACTGTCAGTGTTCCATAAAAATTTGGAGCAGGTGTTACGACCCTGCCATCGAACGTATAGTTCTCCCCGGGGTAGAGTTGCATCGTAAAACCCAGGGGATAGAAAAAATTGTCCGGATCGCGAACGCTGAGGTGATTGAGCGTGACAGTAATGCTACCGTCCTCATTTACTGACAGCTCCCGCTGACCCTCGATGACCGGTTTTCTTGGTCCGGCAGCGATGGATAGGTTAGCGGCGAGTATTAACAGAAAAACGAGGGAATTTTTCATACTAAACGGCTGCTAAAATCCTATTCCCGCCGTCCCGTTCGAGTCGGGAAAAAATAAAGGGATGAGAACCAAACGATTCCCATCCCTTCCGACTGTAGAATGAATTCTACAGTTTATCCGTAAATATTCCCCTGCATCGTGGGCTGCGGCATTCTGTAATAGTCATCGAGGATCATGCTCACCCGTGACCGGATGTCCAGCTCATCCTCCTTAACGTGTTCAACCACTTTGCCGTCCTTCGAGAGGACGAAATACCGCTTTCCCAGGATTTCCGAAACTGTGAAGTCATACGGTTGTCCGCGATAATATAGCTTATTCATAATTCCAGTTTTGTTAGTGCGGGTAGCGTTTAAATTAATGTGCCTGCATGCAGACCACGCAGGGTCGGGGAGTTGCGGAGAAATCGAAGGGGAATATTTGGGTGGAGGGCTTCTGGTTCTTCCTTCCTCCGCCGTTAAGGCGTTACGGTTCCATAAGGGCAATGTCTTCGGAATCTCCTGTCTTGCGCGACCGCAGGCGTGAACGGCTCCTTTTTTTAGATCTGGATATGGGCTCACAAAAGTTAGCCGTATTGCTTTGTTTGATGATGCTGTACGCGTGTGGCATCCGGCCCGGATCGGTCAAACCTCTGGTAAACGCGCGCCCCACGTTCATCACCGACGACATGGACGTTGACATGCCGGGGGCGTCAACCGATACGGTCATTGTCACTTACCTCGGATGTGGCGGCTTGTTGATCGGCAGGAATGGGAAGGCGATACTCGTCGATCCCTTTTTCTCCAATCAGAAATTCATGCGAATCGGGCGATCCCTTATTTTCGGATCGCGCAGCATTCGCCCCGACAAGGAGGCTATCGACAAGGGCGTCACCGAAATCAACAGAATTCTTTCTGAGAACAGGCTGACACTAACCACTATACTTGTTGCGCACAGTCACTATGATCATCTGATGGATGTGCCGGCTATTGTAAGGATGCTTCCGCATCATCCGTGGATACTTGTGAATCGTACCGGGTACAACATCTGCCGCGCTGTGCTCGATTCTTCGCGGGTGGTTATTCTTGAGGACCACCTTTCGCGTGCACCACAACGCACTTCGCCGGTAGCCGTCAATGGTACTGGTATACATGTCTATCCGATTCCAGCTGATCACAATCCGCATTTCAGGAATATCGAATTCTTCAGCGGTGAACAAACCGTCCCGGTTGATGATTTCAAAGATCCGTTGCAACGGACCCGCGTCAATATGTGGCTTGATGGAAATACGTTCTCCTTTGTCGTTGATTTTTTAGATGACACTACTACTGTCGCGTTCAGAGTATTCATTCAAAGTACGTCGTGCAATCCGCCCGCGGGTGTCCCTTCTGAAGAGGTTACGCGGATTCGCAAGACGGACATCGCATTTCTCGGAGTTGTGAGTTTTCATTTCTCACCAGAATATCCGTGCGCACAGTTGGACCAGTTGCCACCTGCAGAAATTGTGTGGGTGCACTGGGAAGATTTCTTTCGACGGTATGGAAAAAGCCCAAAAACCGTTCGGGGTACAGATATTCCGGGATT
>JAEZDW010000357.1 GCA_023417955.1 Bacteroidota bacterium | reverse complement strand
GTGTAGGAAGACGACTCTGATATAATGCCGTGTCACAATACACGCGAATCTTGTCGCGAAACTTGCCGCCGAGTAATTGGTACACCGGTATGCCCAGTGCTTTTCCTGTCAGGTCCCACAATGCCGTCTCAATTGCCGACAACACCGCGATGTACATACCCGATTGCGCACCTTCAAAAACTCCGCTCTTTCGCAACTCGTCAAACAGGCGATGCACATTCAACGGATTCCTTCCCTTCAGACGCTGCTCAAACATCTTCACAAGGTGGTACGTCCCGGGCACGGCGTCCACACCTTCACCACACCCATAAACATCCTGGTTCGTTTTTATTCTCACTATGAGCCCGTGCCCATTGCGAATAAATGCGCATTGCACCTCAGTGATTTTCAAATCCGACGGTTTTGAAGCCATCGGTGTTCGTTCGACTGCGTCTTTAAGTCCGTTTCCAAACGTCGCAGATAGTGGCGCAAATACCGCTCCCGCCGTAATTGCTTTCTTGAAAAATTCGCGCCGCGAATTATTGTCCTTCATGTGAGAGTATATTTTAAGCTTTAAGGTTTCTTTTACCAGGTCCGTTGTTTCAGCAATTCCTGTATCTGCTCGGGTGACACCGGCAACTTGTTTATATTCGTTCTAAGCCACTGTGAGAAATCCTTTTCAATCTCATCTGACCATCGCGAGTCAATTTGACCTGGTGTATACTTTTGTTCGCGCAGCCGTTGATGTCCGAACATGTCGCGCAGTCTCACGACTTCAGAAATCTTAACAACCCTTTCGGCGAGATGTGCAGGAATAAAAATCACACCACCATCGCGACCGAGAACGACGTCGCCCGGCATTACCGTGGCATTACCGATTCGCGTCGGCGTATTAATTCCCACAAGTGTGGTGTTGAGTTTTCCTTTAGGATCGTTCAAATGGTGTGAGGGGTGATAACTTTTGAAGAATGAAGTAAATGAACCGATTTCTTTCAATCCATTGATGTCGCGTATCGCGCCGTTGTAGACAATGCCGTTTCCGGTTTTCGTATAAATCGAATTTCCAAGGTTGTCACCAATGGTTGGTCCGTCAACATGAGCACCGAACTGATCGACGACATATACATCGCGTTTTACCAACATGTCAATCGGCCATGAATTTTGTGACTTCACACGTTTGTCGCGGTTGTGACCACGATCGTCAATAACGCGATGGATATCTGGTCGACCTGGCATGAACGTCGCTGTTACTGCGCGGCCAACGAGTACGCTGTCAGGATTGATCATCATCCACCCATCTTCGTATTGGTAGTTGTAATTCTCGTTGCGCAATACTGCCCATGCCTCTTCAAGGGTAACGAGTTTCATCCTGTTAAGGATTTCGTCGGAAACCTTTGGCCGCCCATCAGGGAATCGTTCACCTTTCCATTCAGGTGTGAGAAAAATAAGTTCTTCTTTGGAGATTTGTTGTGCCCAGATATCCTGGCATAAAAATGCGCCAACCACAATGGCCAATGTTCTCAATGCATGCATAAAGATAAATTTAGCGGAACAGGATAAAATTAGCGTAGGGAGTTCTTTGTGCGGTGACCGTTCATCATAATATAAAAAATTCGGTCACGGTAGGAGGCAAAAAAAATGGGTTAAAGAATGGCAGGAGAGCAACTCCGGCAGTTGCCCCCTGTTCATTCTCAACCCAAACGTTATTCAGACTATGGTACGTCCCACCAGACTCTGGTGCCGAGCGCGTCCGGTCCCATGCGCTGTATTGCAGCAGCAACGTTGTCCGGATTCACCGAACCTTCTGAGACAGGATAAGTCAGTCTTCTTATGAAATCAACTTCTCTTCCGGGATACGGATTCGGATCGAGATCCGGGAAACCGCTGCGGCGGAAGTTTGCAAACACTTCAGGAGGATTAGCAAATGATGCAATCCAGTACTCCGTGTTAATTTGGTTCAATGCATCGCCTGCATCAAAGGGATTGTTTGCTATGTAAGTATCAATGTCACCAGAAGCGATTGCAGAGCCTGCATCGAACAATGCCATTTGCTCCATGTGCGCACGTACACCTGCTTCATAGTAGTCAGCTGCATCACCTGCATTTATCCAGCCGCGGTGACGTGCTTCCGCGAGTAACAGCTGCGTCTGAGCAGCGGTAACGAGGAAATACGGCGCTGTGATTTTCATCACGCGTCTGCGATCAGCCTGTGAAAAATCATAGAAACTTGCGAGGCCGAGGTTAGCTGCTGCTGCACCGATCGTGCTGTTGTCGTGTCCCATCGGCATACCTACCTGCTCTTCAGGATCCGTAGTTGCCACATCAACTGATTGAGCAGGACCTGAAGTTGCACCTTTGTAGCGTACGGCGATCGCAGAAAGACGCGGATCGTCGTTGCCTTTCAGGTGTTCAACGAAAGGCTCAGCCAGGTAGAAGTTCGCTCCTTCTGTTCCGTTCAGTGTGCCACCCATCGGATTTTGATAGTTATTATCGTGGCGTACCACCGCGTTGTCTGCGTTTGAAAGAATCAGCTCGGCCAGGTTCAATCCCGATACTATCTGCTGCGCTTTAGTTGCATTCACCTTGCTGAGTCGCATGCCAGCTCTCAACAACAGTGAATTCCCAAACTTTTTCCATTGGGCAATGTTGCCGCCATACAGTGCGTCTGCGGTTTCAACCTTACCTGCCGGATTTAATGCAGCTGTAGCAGCGGTGAGTTCGGAGATGATGCCGTTATAAACAGCTTCCTGAGACTCATATGCCGGGAAGAAGTTCACGGCGCTGTAACCTTTTCCTGCTTCAGAATAAGGAATATCACCATAAGAATCAGTCAGGACCATGAAACCGAACGATTGAAGTATCCGGGCCATGTTGTAAAGGTTAGCCCGATCGGGATCGTCCTTTGTTCTCTCGATAACGTCAACGGTGTTTCGTATCACGTTACGATAGTATGTCTGCCATGTCGATTGCGTAGCACCGCGGTTATCCTGATTGTAATTGGCTCCTGCAACCACGCCGGAGTTCGGCGTAATAATTTGCTGCACGATTCCAAGATCGTATATCAGATAACTGCCTCCGGCAAAACCGGGGCTGTTTAGATTCAATACGGCATTGTTCAACTGGTACGCCGGGTCAATGGCCAATATCCCAGTCTTACTGGTGTTGAGTTCATCAAATCCCTTGTCACATGAGCTGACCAATGCAACCATTGTCAACACTGTGAAATATCTCAATAACTTTCTCATGATTCCTTGCGATTAGAGTTTAACATTCAGGTTGAAACCAATACTGCGCGTGGTAGGTACACCTGTTGATTCCATACCCACAAGGTTGTCTGACGTATAGCCAAACGATTCAGGGTCAATGTTCGGCATCCATTTCTTCAGCATGAGTACATTGTTTGCAACAAAGTCAAGACGTACTCCGCGGAACGGCAGATTCTTGGGAAGGAATTTCGTGAAGTCATAACCAATCGTTATCTGACGAAGCTTCCAGTAACCACCATCGTATACTACAGGCTCAACGAGTCCTTTGGAGCGTACAACTTCATAGAAAGGTTGTACCGGGAAAACTACAACGGTGTTAACTTCTCCTTCTTCGTTCACGCCCTCACCAACTACACCGCTCTCACGACCGGGAAGCGTTGCTTTGTGAAGACCATGGCGATACGCATTGAAGTTCGTTCCAGACAGTACTGTATTGCCGAGCTTAAAGTCGATCAGGAATGATGCGGTGATTCCTTTAAACTGGAATGAGTTTGTGATACCACCAACCCAGTCAGGCAGACCGCTTCCAAACAGAATCATAGATGGCGTTGCAAGTGCAATACCGTTTGTTCCATAAATAATCCGACCTTGCTCATCACGCAGGTAACCGAAACCGGCAACCTGACCGATTTCCTCGCCAACGACGTGACGGAGTTCACCGTTAAACATGTGCGTTCCTACCGTGATGCTTTCACCCGGTTCGTCTGTCAGGAGGCTTAATACTTTGGTCTTGTTATACGCCCCGTTGAATGTCACGTTCCATGTGAAGTTTGCTGTCTCCACCGGTATCACGTTAACCAAAATTTCAATACCGCGGTTTCTGCTTTTACCACTGTTAATGTTCGTAGTGACATATCCTGATGCATCTGATACCTGCGCCTGAATGATTTGGTCGATGGTGATCTTTTCATACGCAGCAACGTCAATCGCTACACGCTCATTAAACAACTTGAGATCAAGCCCAACCTCAACTTCGTTTGCACGCATCGGACGCAGATTCGGGTTGGGAATTCTGGTCCCCGAAATACCGCCTACCGGTTGCAGCGATCCCGAAGGATTAGGAAACAGGTTGTTGTTAATTGCGTAGTAGAGCATGTTAGAGTACGCGCCAACGTCATTGTCACTTCCCACAGACGCGTACGCAGCACGAATCTTACCAAAGCTCAGCCAGGAAGGTCCGTCAAAAGATTCAGAAAAAACGTAACCTGCCGATATCGAAGGATAAGGAATACTGCGTTCCTCAGCTGACAAGGTAGAGAACCAGTCGTTGCGCAAAGTTCCGTTCAGGAATAGCTGGTCCTTATAAGAAAGTTCAAGTGATCCGTACAGGGAATTAACGCTCTGCTCAATAAGATCATAAAGGGGATCCTTTACACGTCCGTTCTGAACAGTATAGACCCCACGAACAACGAAGTCAGTTACCTGCACGCTGTTGTTATCGGCTCTGCGGTACATGTGGTTACCACCGAAATTTGCATTCACGGTGAAGTCACCAAACGTCTGATTGGCGCCGATGAGGAAGTCGGTGTTGATTTCCCGGAAGCGACGTGCTTCCTGTGTAAACTGACCGTTCACGAATCCTGCGGGCGCCGGTCCGCGTGATGCTTGTCCTGTAGGAAAATTGTTATAGCTCTGAAGACGTGACCAAAAGTCCTGACCGGCACGCGCTTGTACAAACAACCACGGCAACACATCGTAACGCACAGAGAAGTTTCCAAAAATCCGGTCGCGATGGATGTGGTTAAACTGGTCAGCCAGCGTGAAGTACGGGTTTGTACGATTCATAAAACGTGAGTAGACAAATTCATTGCCGTTAGCGTTGTATTTCTTGGCATTGAGCAAATCCATTGGCATTGAATTGGCCATGTTGTAAATCGCCACAGGAATCGTATTATCCTGATTTCCTACGTTTGGCGGATTTCGGTTGTACTCGTTTGAATAGTTAACACTTCCCTGTACTCCGAGTTTTTCTGAAAGGGAGTAGTTGAACCCGAGGTTGATCGTTTTTCTGTTAAAGGTGTTGTTGGGCGTAACACCCTTGCTGTACATATCTGCCACGGAGAAATTGAACCCGCCCTTTTCGCTACCGGATGAAAGCCCTATTGTATGCGTAGTGGTCTGGCCAGTGCGGTAGAATTCCTTTAGTTGATTGCGTTGAGGCACGTAAGGTACTTCAACACCATCAAACAGAATATGCGTCATTCCAGGCTGAAACTTTTCACCAAAAGACCACTGTCCGGACGTCGGATTCTCTGAAGTGGGCCTCACTCCGTTTTCGCCCTGACCATATTCAAACTGGTAGTCTCTGAAGTCCAGCGGAGTGTCGCTGGTGAAGTTCATATTATAAGTGACCCCAATTCCGCGGGTTTCACCCTTGGTTTTGGTTGTTATCATGATGACGCCATCTTTTGCGCGCGAGCCGTACAATGCCGCGGCAGTCGCGCCCTTCAGAACCGTCATGGATTCGATATCATCCGGGTTGATACTTTGCAGACCGTCTCCGCCGTCAGCGGTAACCCCGCCGCCGCGAACTCCGATCGATCCGTCTGCACCCTGGTTGTTAGGATTCGTACCGAAGTTGGTGTTATCCATCGGTACACCGTTAATAACAATGAGCGGATTGTTTTGTCCGCTGATCGATGATTGCCCGCGGACACGAATCTTCGACGTTCCGCCGGGTCCTGTTCCCATTGACGAAATGTTCACACCTGCAACTTTTCCTTGCAGGGCATTCATTACGTTAGTTGTGCGGTTTACAGTGAGTTCGCTGGCGTCAACCTTTGAAGTAGCGTAACCCAGACTCTTGGCTGATTTTTCAATACCAAGCGCTGTTACTACAACTTCCTGCAGTGACTTCACGTCCAGTGTCATGGTGATGTCAATCGCTGTTCTATTTCCTACGACAACCTCCTGATTGGCAAATCCGACGAAGGAAAATACGAGGACACTGTTCGCATCAGGTACTTCAAGTGAATACCTTCCATCACCGTCAGTAGTCGTACCATTTGTCGTACCTTTAATGACTACGTTTACTCCCGGAAGGGCCATCCCTTCTTCATCCGTGACGCGACCACTAACATTGATCGCTGATTTTACCGCTTTTAGGAGACTGTCTCCGTCGCGGTTCGAATGCACTCGCGCGTCGTGATCTGGTCCACCGGGGGTTTTTGCTAGTGCCCCGGCACTGATCAACACGCTCATGCAGCATACCAGGTAAAGATGCTTCATAAATTGAGTTGTTATTTGTTGTTTAATTGGGTTTCAACCGATACCTGGCGCACTCCATTTCATTCGATCTTCAGACATTCCGGCTCGGAACGCGCAATTCAGAATATTTTTAAAGGTGCCCAATACGTTTGGTAAGTTCTTCCAATAAAAGCCGGCGGAGGATTTTGCACACGATTGCGGTTACGGTAACACATTTGATTGCAAAAAACCATGTGTGCACTGCGAGATTTTCGTTCTGTGTTTCAGGCGAATATGTCAATAGCTACGAGCTTCTGCCTTCGAGCTGCAAGTCTGTTTCGTCGGATTTTAAATGTTAGCAAATCTGTATGAAGAGCAGATTTTTTTTCACGTTAGAACTCAGCAGCGTAAAGAAACGCAAGTAGGAAAAATATTTTCTGACAATTGGGCATCTGGCTACTGGGTGTTCGTTTTTAAATTTAAGTCGCGTTTCTAATAGCAGCGCCTACCCCATTTAAAGATTATATAACATTTACTGTCCGGGGAAATAAGGATGGAATAAAAACCTTGTTAGCAGAGGTGAAAAAAACGAAGCCGGTTCAATGATGTTATGTTTCATTCAATGAAGCATGATTGAGCCTCAGCTCTCAAAACGACCTCATGTCGACCCTTAACCTGCGTTAGCCAGCGCCGATCATTTCTATCCCTCCGGTGGCTCAAAAGCGTTCGTAAAGCATTGCCTAAGTCGTGTGTCGCGTTCCTTCAGGCCCACCTAAGGAAATGCTGAGGCGATCTTTTTGCGCAAGGAGGTTCCTCAGTTGGGATATCATCGCCTGAATACCGCCTAACCACCGCTTGAACACCGCTTGGGTAATACTTACGCATCGCATTCCGATCGCATAGGGACCGGGAACAAAGGGTTTAGGGATTTACAGAATGTCTGGCAGGATCAGTTTTAGGGCGCGCACAGAAAGTACGGAAGATACAGAGAAACACAGATGTTGCACGGAAATCAGCAGCAGCTGGTTTTCCGGACAGCATGAAAAGAATAGCCATATAACGAAAAATTAAAAATGAATTCTTCTCTGCAGGGAACTGTGCCTTATTCCTCGTGTTGAAGTGTGGCAATCTCCTCAAACTCCTCGAACAACTTCGCTGACAACCGTTCAAAGATTGAAAAGTATTTAATGTAGACTGAATTATTTTGTCTGTGCGGGCTATACGTCGACGCGAGTACGACAGAACGCGCCGCCTCATCAAGACTGTTGTACATACCCATATCCGTCGCGCTTAACAGAAACGCTCCCTGTGCAATGCTATCGGGGTTTTTTCCAACACTTACGTTCTTATTAAAGATGTCGGCAAGCATTTGTGTATAAAACGGCATCGATGCAAAACTTCCGTTTGCTGTCAACGTGTTGATCGTGCGGTGTTCCTGCAACGTTTTGCCTATGCTATAAATCTCGTACAGGATACCTTCAATAGTTGCCCTGATAAAATGTTGTCTTTCGTGCTTGATATTAATTCCGAAATAGGAGCCACGTGCATTTGCGTTCCACAATGGGGCCCTTTCTCCCAACAGGTATGGAAGGAAAATCAGGCCATTGGATCCGGGTGGTACCATCATCGCCTCGCGAATCGAGTTATCGATGGTATACTCGATATCAAATGGCGCCTTGAAATCACCAAACTGACGCGCAAACCATTCAAAAATAACGCCTCCGTTATTGGTTGGGCCGCCAGATACGTAATAATCCTCCGTAAGGAGATAATTAAAGAATCTTTGTTTGCTGTCGCGCAGGACTTCCCTCCCAAGTACCCTTACGGCGCCACTGTCCTCGATCGTGACCGATGCCTTCCCTTCCTCCCATATTCCGCCACCAAGCATTGCAAGGCAACCATCCGATGATCCCACGATAATTTTCACATCGTCTGACAGGCCAAGAGACTTTTGATACTCCTTCCGAAGTTTGCCGGGGGAATGAAACACCGGAACGAGTTCCGGTAACTTGTCGGCAGTGATGCCCGCAAAATCGAGCGCGTTGGTTTCCCACAGAAGATTATAGATATTAAGCAAACCTGTTGCTGAAGCGAGACTATAATCAATGAGGTATCCTTTTGTCAGCTGCTGAATAATGTAACTCTTAATGGAAAGAAACTTGTAAGTCTTCTTAAATCTCTCGACATCATTCCGACTCAACCACGTGATTTTGATCAGAGGAGACATCGGATGAATAGGAGTTCCGGTAGCGTTGTAAATTTCAGTTCCCAGGGTTGAACCTCTTAATTCCTGAGCCTCCTTCTTTCCGCGGTTGTCTGCCCAGATAATAGCGTTACCAAGCGGAACGCCATTCTTGTCAATGGGCAACACACTATGCATGGTCGAGCTGAAGGAAATAGAAATGACTTTATGTTTATGCGGATGAATCTTCTCCGTAAGGAAATTCTTCATCACGTAGAGCATCGTTATGAAGATTTGTTCCGGATCCTGTTCACTGTAATCAGGTTCGACGTGAAACGTAGGATACGCGCCTTTCATGGAGCCAATTATTTCTCCGTTGGTGCCGAACGCCATCACACGTGTGGCATTAGTTCCTATTTCAACTGTAAGTATGCATTCCATAATTACACGTGGTTCATTTTGAATAGAGAAGATTTCTTTTTCTGAATTCGCCCGGCGTGTGGCCGGTAAGTTTCTTAAACGTTGTAGAAAAATGCTGGGACGAATAAAAACCAGTACCCAGCGCGATATCGGTCAAGGGCACAAGCGGATTCTTCAACAATTTAATTGCCTCGGATATTCTTATGTTGATCAGATAATGCATTGGCGAGAAGCCGGTGTAAGCTTTCACTTTCTCGGTAAACGCAGTTGTACCAAGACCTACCAGGGCCGCCATTTCTTCCACCGTCCACTGATGAGCAAGATTGCCGCGCAACGTTTGTTCAAGCTTGGTGAACGTACTCGGAAAGTCGCGTCGCGAACTCGCCTGGCG